>JAFONX010000012.1 GCA_017418275.1 Candidatus Saccharimonadota bacterium
GCAAAGAAAAATTCATACCTACATTCTGGATTGAAATAACATGTTTCATCACCATATTCGCCTACTGCTTATTGCAGTAAATAAGTAAACCCCCACCGCAACAACGCTCGATTATTAGATAATAATAATTGAGCGTTTTTTGCTATCTGATTATGGAAGGTAAAGAAATACAAATATCAGGGCTCGAAGACAAAGTAAAGGAAATACTTCAAATGAGCACCACCAGCTCAGGCATGAAGCGTGAGCTAACGTCTATTATCCGCAAAGCTATTATGCAAGCGCGTAAAAACATTAGTCAGGATGCAAAAGACATACTCACCAATGACCCGCGGCAAGCATATAAAGCTGTGCGATCTTCGGTTTATAAGCAAATTTTTGGTGGACAGGTAAACATATTGCCAGAACGCACAAGACATGCAGCAACGAAATATCTACGCCAACGAAAACTTGATAACAATCCACACCAGCGCGGAGGAAACCGCCGCAAACGCTCCGAACGCACCATGCAAATAGATAGTTACGAAGGGAAAGACCGAAGCTTCATACTAAGGTTTATAAATCAAGGAACCACACAGCGTGAAACGCGATATGGTAATCGCGGACAAATCACAGCTCGCAAATGGTTCAATATTTCCTCAAGTATGCAAATGGAGGCAGCCGCCAACCATATAGCCGACGAAATAGAACTTTTATTGCAATCAGAATTTAAACTACAATAAATATGGCAAAAGATATTATTACCAGATTTAAGCTGGAAACAACACAATACGATTCGAAGCTGAGAGATGCGGCTAAAGAATTGGTTAACTTTACCAAAACGGCAACGCAAGCAGGTAAAGGATTTAACGATTTTACCAAAGCGCAAATTGATGCTGCCAGAGCTATAGGCAACACTGCCAGCGGAGCTACAAACCTGAAAGATAAGCTAAAAGACACCGTAAGTGCATTCAACAACTTAGCAAAAACCTATAATGCTCTTACTGACTCGCAGAGGCAGAGCGATTTCGGTCGTGCCATGTCCGAGAGCCTCACCAAATTGCAGCAAACCATTCGCGAAACGAAACAAGAAATGGAAGGCCTAAACGGTGCAGGCAAAAACATTGGTGGCGGATTGTTTGGAGGCGGCACCCTTAGCAACATGGTGTCTGTCTTTGGAGGTAACATCATGACCAAAGCAGCAGGAGCGGTTGCATCTTTAGCTTTTGAAATAAAAGACTGCGTTAAAGAGGGAATAGAACTCGCAAAACAAGGCGAAGGTGTGCGTAATGCGTTCGAACGATTAGGACGAGGCGACATTCTTCAGGGGTTGCGAGATGCTACACACGGCACTGTTACCGACATTGAACTGATGAAGGCTGCCGTTAAGTTCGATGATTTCAAACTCCCAGTCGAAGAACTCGGCACAATGCTCGCTTTCGCTCAACAGAAAGCCAAGGACACAGGACAGAGTGTTGACTACATGGTCGATTCTATCGTTACTGGTCTTGGTCGTAAATCGTTGATGATCCTCGATAACCTCGGATTGAGTGCAACCGAAATCCGCGAAAAGATGAAGGAAACTGGCGACATGACGAAGGCCGTCGGTGCCATCATCCGTGAGCAGATGTCCCAGGCGGGCGACTATGTGGAGACGGCAGCCGACCGTGCAGCCCAAGCCAATGTTAACCTCCAAAACAAAATGGAAGAGCTGGGGCGCAAATTCGCACCAGTAGAGGAAGCCAGCAACCAATTATGGACTTCAATGAAAATTGGAATACTCGACATAATTGGAGGCCCTCTTGCACGATTATTAAATCAACTATCAGAAGCTGGCCGTCTCAAAAATGCATTAAACGATATAAACGGAGGTGATAACAGCGGCCAATCTCTCGCACAGAAAAAGCTCGGAGTTCTACGACACTATTCTGGCAGTCAGAAAGGCGTAACCAAGCAAACTATTTATGACCGCACAATTGCAGGTTATAACAAAGAAGAAGAAAAGGCTAACCGCGCAGCGATGTACTATCGCAATAAACGCCTTGAAACCGAAAAGAGAATAAGAAATGTAAATGTCCGTAGGGACGAAAGTGGAGTACAGGCAGGCTTTTTGAAAAAACAAGCTGATAGTTACCGTGAAAGAGAGATTGAAAGCCGCAATCGTGCGCAAGCATACAGGTTGAGTAAAGCAGAATACATAAAAGGCGCACAAGCTATTTTGCATCCTCAAAAGGTAAATACAAATACCTTTACGCCAACCGTCGATAAACCTAAAGTAACTCACCACACCACTTCTCAAATCACCCCTCGTGAAAGCGCCACAAATAAAGTAAACGAAGCCGAGCGCACATACAGTGAAACAATGCAAAAGGCGTCTATTCGCTTTGAAAAAGGCCTCGACGACACTCTCACATTCAAAAAGAAGGAACTATCGGCACAGGAACGACTTTTCGATGCTTACTCCGACGCATATAACACATACAAGAATCCTGAGATAAAGAAAAAACAAGAAGAAGCAGCCGACGAAATAGGCAGACTGAATGCCGAAGTGAAAAAAGAAAGCGACGCACAGAAGAATGCCCAGGAGGCAGCACGCAAAC
>JAFONX010000013.1 GCA_017418275.1 Candidatus Saccharimonadota bacterium
ACAGACAATTACGCCATACTTCAGAATCGTTATCAGAAGAAGGAAAGTGTAGCGGTATCATGGGAGTCCCAATCACATTCCTTGAAAAGTGGAACCCAGACCAGTTCGAAATTATCTGGCTCGATGGCCCAGATGATACCAGATGGTATGGTCAAGGACCAGCTGTTGGCGGAAAGAATAAATATAGAAGAGTATTCATCAAGAGAAAGATGTAATGGAATTATGGGCGTTCCGATAACATTTTTAGATAAGTGGAATCCGGATCAATTTACGATTGTTGGGTGTTCGTATGATTATGGACGACCAGATGGTTGGTCGAAAGAAATTAACATGGCACCAATCGTGGAAGGAAAGAATATCTATAAAAGGATATTAATCAAAAGGAGAAAGCATGAAAATTGAGCTTCAAAAAATCAAAATCAAGGATGTTTTTGACGGTTATAAAGATAGCGACGAGGAAGGTGTCTCGGGCTTCGGCGGAAAGTTAGACATTCGGCCACAATACCAACGAAACTTTGTGTATAAGGACGCTCAGCGCAATGCTGTAATTGATACAATACGCAAAGGTTTTCCGCTCAATGTCATGTATTGGAACAAGAAAGAAGACGGCACTTTTGAGGTTCTCGATGGCCAGCAACGTACGATTTCTTTCTGTCAGTATATGCAGGGTGACTTCTCAATAAATAACAAATACTTCCATAGCTTAACTAACGACGAGCGCGAACAAATCGAGAACTACGACCTATATATCTATATCTGCGACGGTACAGATAGTGAACGCCTCGAATGGTTCCGCACGATTAATATTGCAGGCGAAAAACTGACCGACCAGGAGCTTCGCAATGCAACCTATACTGGCACTTGGCTGACTGATGCGAAGCGTCATTTCAGTAAGAGTAACTGTGCTGCCTATGGTCTTGCGGATAAATATATGAACGGTTCGCCGATTCGTCAGGATTATCTCGAGTCTGCATTGAAGTGGATTTCTGGCGGACAAATCGAAGAATATATGTCTAAGCATCAGCGTGACGATGATGCTTCGGAGCTTTGGCAATATTTCCAAGAGGTTATTGCTTGGGCGCAGCGAATCTTCCCGAACTATCGCAAGGAAATGAAGGGTCTTGAATGGGGCGAATTCTATAATAAATATCACGATAATTCATATAACGCGCAGAAAATGGAGACGGAAATCGTGCGCCTTATGCAGGATGAAGATGTGACGGCGAAGAAGGGCATTTATGAATATCTCCTCTCTGGTGACGAGCGTCACCTGAGTATTCGCGCCTTTACGGATAATATGAAGCGCGAAGCTTACGAGCGTCAGCAGGGAATCTGCCCGATTTGTAAGGAACACTTCGAAATAAACGAGATGGAAGCCGACCATATTACGCCATGGAGCCAGGGCGGTAAGACTATCGCGGAAAACTGCCAGATGCTTTGTCGTGATTGTAACCGCAGAAAGAGTGATAAATAGAGGTTCCTATGAGTGAAGGCTATGTATATATTCTCGTCAATCCAGTAATGCCAGGCATTATTAAGATTGGCTTTACTAAAGATATTAAAAGGCGTTTGCGCGACCTGGACACAACCGGCGTGCCGCAACCATACGAACCATATTTCTCGGTTAAAACCAAGAAATATCAGCTTCTTGAAAAAGTGATTCATCGTGAGTTGGATAAGCTTACGGATTCTCGCCTGCGCAACAATCGTGAATTCTTTAAGATGGATCCAGACGTGGCACGCGATTTACTGCTCAATGTTTCGCAGCTTCTTGATGATGCCGAAATTGATGATTACGGCAACAAGACCGCCGAAGACGCGATTAGTGAGGATGGCAAGGTTCATCCGATGAGCTCTAGGACAACTTTTGAAATGTTGGGAATTCCTGTAGGGACGGTACTGGAGCCAGTCACGGAAGTTTGCCCAGTCGTTAAGACTGTCGACGATAAAAACTCAGTTTGCATTCTCGATACAATGGAAATTAAAACGATTTCGCGTGTCGTGGTTGATGCTTACGGTACACCCCATAATGGCTTTGACTACTATAGGTATAATGGCGAGGTTCTTTCGAAAATCCGTCAAAGAATCGATAAAAATTATCGCCCAAGCCAGCAAAGATAAAAGAAAACAGCGCTTCGGCGCTGGTTTTATTTGTAAACTTCGTCTTGTTATAACGCACGAGATAGCGAATTGATGAACCTAGCTAATCTGTAAAACATACCTTATGCTTTGGGTTGATGTTCCGCTGTCATATACTGCCTGAATGAGGCGAGGTAAGTTAATTGAAAATAGTATTCCATTGAAGCCAAAAGAAAGGCTTGCGGTTGACTATTTGTTAAATCATGGATTCGATATAGAACTATATGTACCGACGAACACCCCTAAGAATAAGAATCCAGATTTTTATATCAACGGAAAGATTTGGGAGTTAAAGAGCCCAATTACTAGCAATAAAAATACAATTAAGCGCCTAATAAAAGAAACAAATAGGCAATCGAATCATATAGTCGTAGATATTAGACAGACTAAACTTGATCATGAGATAGCCATAAATATTCTAAGCTATGAATTTAAGCAATCGAGGCGAGTAAAGGAACTGATGATATTAACGAATGGTCAAATCTTGCGTTTTAAGAAGTAATACTCTAGAATAATAACTAGAAACAGGGCGACCTGCAGCCGTCGGGTAGCAACGCCGAGCCCTGTGGAATTGAAGAAGGGGCGACCTGCAGCCGTCGGGTAGCAACGCCGAGCCTCTTCTTATTTTTTTGTCTCAAAAGCGACCAGAATTCTAATCTGATATAATATACCCATGTACGACAAATTCAGTGAATTCATTATAGATAAGCAGCATATCTGCATTATTCAGGCTGAGAATCCTGACGGTGATTCGCTGGGTTCTGCTCTCGCGCTCGAGGATGCTCTCGTAGGCAAGGAAGTCTCCCTCTATTGCCCGGTCGAAATTCCAAAATACATGCGCTACTTCAGCGGTTGGGATCGTGTCGAAATCGACTTTGCCTGGCGCGCTGACGCTTTCATTATTGTCGACACTGCCGCGACGGTCCTGCTTTCTAAGCTTCTTGAAGATCCAGCTATCAAAAACTGCCTATTCAATACCCCGGTCTTCGTGATCGACCACCACGAAACTGAGCCAGATCTCGAATTCCCATACGAATCCATCATCGAGCCAATGTCTAGTTGCTGTGGTCTCATCTACAAAATTCTCAAGGACCAGAAAATCGCCATTAGTAAGCAATGTGCTGAAGATCTCCTCTATGGCCTCCAGTCAGATACGCTTGGTCTCACAACCGCCTCGACTACGGCCGAAGATTTTCGTATTGCTGCTGACCTGCTAGATTGTGGTTGTGAAATTGCCGATATGGAAGAGCGTCGCCGTGAGCTTTCGAAGAAGTCTCCGCGCATCCTCGATTACAAGGCTGACCTCATTAAGCGTGTCGAATATCATCTTGATGGCCGTCTTGCTACTGTTCTGATTCCGTTCGAAGATATTCAAGAGTACTCTGATGAATACAATCCGAACGTCCTCATTCTTGAAGAGCTTCGTATGGTGCAGGGCGTAGATGTGGCAATTTCGATCAAAACCTATCCAGACGGCAAACTTACGGGCAAAATCCGCAGTACTTCGCCGATTGCCGATCAAATTGCTGGATATTTTGGCGGCGGCGGGCATCCTTACGCGGCCGGCTTCCGTATTTACGAAAGCTATGACGAAACTATTAAGGAGATTATCGGGGCTACAATCAAGGCTCTGGAAATCACGGATTAATCAGGGCGCCCATGTGGCGTCTTTTTGTGCATGCTGCAAAAGTTTGCTAAAATAAAAGCATGAACGGGTTGGGCACTTCGGAGATTAACCTCCTCAAACTAGAACACCGCATTAAATTCTGTAACTATCTCTCCGTAGCGCAGATTTTCTTGCAAGATAACTTTTTGCTAAAAAGACCACTGAGCGAGGCGGATGTTAAACCGCGACTCTTGGGTCACTGGGGCACATGTCCTGGCATTAACATTGCTTACGCGAATATCAAGGCTCGCTTTCCGAAAGCTCAGTTTATTCTTGGTCCTGGCCACGGTTTTCCGGCGCTGCAGGCAAACTTGTATTATGACGGTATTTTAGAGCAATACTACCCAGAAGCAACTCGCAATCTGCACGGTATTGAATATATCTGCAAAAAATTCTCTTGGCCTTATGGCTTCCCGTCGCATTCTAGTCCAGCCACGCCTGGTGTGATTGCCGAGGGCGGCGAGCTTGGCTACTCTTTGGCGACGGCCTATGGCGCCATGCTTGGTCGCCCAGATAAGATGGCTGCTGTTTTGATTGGTGATGGTGAGCTTGAAACCGCTACTGCCCTCGCGAGTCTTAATCTAAATAAGTTACTCAACTCCGAAGCGAACGGTTGGGTGCTCCCGATTCTCCACCTCAATGGCTACAAGATTTCAGCGCCAACCATCTATGGTCGCAGTAGTGAGCGTGAACTTTTGCAAATGTTCCGCGGCTTCGGTTTTGAACCGGTGATGATTGATGGTACGAATGATGACGAATTTCAGCAGGTGCTCGGTAAGGCGAATCGCAAGACCTTTATTATCATGCGCACGCCAAAAGGCTACAGTGGTCCAAAGCAACTCAATGGTACGAAGATTGAAGGCAACTGTGCTGCGCATCAGGTGCCGCTACCGGAGGCCAAAACGGATGCTACACAACGTCAAATGCTTGAAAACTGGCTAAAATCATATAATATCGAGGAGCTCTACGATGAATTCATTGCAAAATAATCTGGTTCCGGGCGAAACAAAATGCCATATTGCGGGTACTTTTGGTACCTATGTTTCTGAAGCTCTAGATAATGATCCGGAATTCTACTTCTTCTCGCCGGATGAGACAACCTCGAATCGCATGCAGCAGGTTTATGATGTGGCGAATCGTGCTTGGCAACAAAAAGAAGAGGCTTGGGATAAAAACCTCGCTAAAGATGGGAAAGTTGTCGAAATACTGTCTGAAAACACGCTCTTTGCGGTGTTGGCTGGCCACATTTTGAGTGGCGGAAAGGGTGCGATGACAAGCTACGAGGCTTTCTTGCCGATTATTTCTTCGCAACTCGATCAACATCTGAAATTCTTGAAACAGAGCAAGGAAGTGGCCTGGCGCCCAGATTATGAGGCTCTTCAGATTTTGTCGACTTCTTGTTGGCAGAGGCAGGATCATAATGGCTATACGCATCAGAATCCAGCCCTGATTACCAGTTTATTGTCAAAGCCTTCGAATCTTGTAAACTGTTTCTTCCCGGTTGACGATAACGCTGCTGAAGCCGCTTGGAAATATATGACTGAATCTAAGAATGTTGTAAATCTCGCGACCTTTAATAAGAATCCGCAACCGCGTTGGATTGATGTTCCGCATGCTTACTATCAGTTGGAGAATGGCGGCGCTTCGGTTTTTGATTTTGCTTCAGATAATGAACCTTGGGTAATCGTGGCTGGCGTTGGCGATTTGCCGACTCAGGAAGCGCTTGAGGGTATTAAGCTTGTAAAGTCGGTCTATCCGGAACTCCGCATGAGATTTGTGAATATTGCTGCTTTGAGTTTTGGCGCGATTGGTACGACGGATAATAAGCTAAGTCAGGAAAAGTTTAATGAGCTCTTCGGTGACTGGCCGGTAGTTGTGAATTTTCACGGCTATGCAGATTCGCTTCGCGCGATTATTTCGAACTATGCTGACCCGCGTCGCTTCCATATTCATGGCTACGAGGACCAGGGTTCAACCACTTCGCCTTTGGATGAGTTGGCGCGCAATCGCTGCTCGCGTTGGGATGTCGCGGCAGATGTCTTGAGTATTTGTGAAAGGGGAGATCTGGCCGACCAGATGATCGACCGCAAGGTGAAGAATGGCGAATATGCCGCGCTATATGGCGTAGACGAATAAAATGCTATAATATACGCAGTTGGTCGAACTCTAGAAATTCGACCTGGTTTGGTTTAAGTTACTCGCCTAACGGCGGGTAACTTTTTTGAGTTTCGGGAACCGAATATTACATTTCCGGCTAAAGCCTTACAACTATTCTTCTTAATACATGTATTCGCGAGAACATGTTCATTTACTTGCCATTTTGGAAAGTAAATACGCTATCTCGATATGGGTTTGCCTGACAAATCTTGCCAATTTTGCAACCAAATGCACAGGGTGCGCTAGATAGGCTAATAAAGAGAGTGAGCTTGCAGGGGCATATATCTTGTATTTGCCGCAACGTATAAGTTGTTGCGGAAATGTAAGATATATACCCTGTTGTGTTAAAATACAGATATGAGCAAATTGATTTTAATCACCAACCCGGGCAGCGCTTCCCGCAAATATGCACTTTATGATGGTGACGAGCTTCTCGCAAACTTCCATTTTGAGTACGTCGGCAAAAAAGTTGTCTGCACGATGAAAGACCCAGAGGGCAAGAAAACCAAGATTGATGTCAAATGCAAAGATCTGAATGATGCTATTTCGGCAGTTCCGCAAATCTTGACCGATCAGCAGTTCACAAATGACAAAAACAAGCTTCAGGCTGTTGTTGTCCGCATTGTCGCCCCTGGCGATTACTTCACCGAGGATCACGTTGTCGATGCTGAATATATGAAGAAACTCGCTGAGGCTGAAAAACGCAACCCGGTTCACGTTCCAACTACTGCGAACGAAATCAAGGGTGTCCGCGAAAACTTCCCAGGCGTTAAAATCATTTCCGTTTCTGACTCTGCCTTCCACTGGGCAAAACCAGACACCGCCAAATACTATTCCTTCGACCTCGACGTTGCGAACGAGTACGAAATTAAGCGCTATGGCTACCATGGTCTTAGCTATGCCTTCATCTCTCGCTATATGAAAGAACAGGGCATTTTACCAGAAAAACTTATCGCTGCTCACCTTGGCTCTGGTAGCTCGGTTTCAGCAATCTTGAATGGTCTTGCCATGGACAACTCTATGGGCTACACCCCGACCGAGGGTCTAGCGATGTCCACCCGTATTGGCACTATCGATGCCGCTGGCGCACTTGCCCTCAAGAAGGCACTCAAGATCACTTCCGACGAAGAATTCTTGCTATATATCAACAAAAAGTGCGGTCTCCTTGGTATCTCTGGCAAATCTGATGATATGCGCGACATTATTCAGGGTCGCGACGAAGGTGATCCTAAGATGACGCTTGCACACTCCATCTTTGTTTATCGTGTTCAGGCTTACATTGGCCAGATGGCTGCAATGCTTGATGGTGCAGATGCTTTAGTCTTCGCTGGTACAATTGGCGAACGCTCGGTTGAAATCCGTCACTTCATTACGAATAAACTCGGTTACCTCGGTTTCAGGCTCGATGAAGCAAAGAACGAAAATCCAGAGTTTACGGGCCATCACGCTCTTATCTCTGCTTCCGACAGCAAACCAATCTATATCGTCGAAACGGACGAAACTGCACAAATGATCTTCCGCGCACAAGAACTTCTCAAAGAAGACGCAGAATAATCAATAAAGAAAAGGCTCGCTTTGGCGAGTCTTTTTGGTGGACCGTGAAATAAAGGTGTTAAACTAGATATATATGGAGAAATTATTGGGTTATTTTGTGCCAGAACATTACGACTTGGCTTTCAGAATTAATAAGGCAAAAACAAAAATTACTGCGCGTGCAGAAATTACTGGCGAAGTAAAGCAGGGCGAAATTCGTCTGCATTCGGTTGATTTGAATATTAAAACTGTCCTCGTTGACGGCGTTGAAACTGACCGCTACCGTGCCGAAAACGGCGAACTGCTCATTCCGGAGCTCGATAATGGCACGCATGTCATTATCGTAAACTATTCATTCGTACCTACTGCCAACATGGAAGGTACCTATCTTTCAACCTTCAAACACAACGGCAAGGAAGAACGCCTCATTTCCACTCAGTTCGAAAGTCATTATGCGCGCGAATGTTTTCCGTGCGTAGACGAACCGGCCGCCAAAGCCGTCTTTAAGCTCAAAATCACGAGCGAAGACCCAGAAGATACAATTCTCTCCAATATGCCTTGCGATCTCCTTACGCACGAGGATGATTGTATTATTGCGAACTTCCCAGATACGCCGCGCATGTCTACCTATCTTGTCGCTTTCTGCGTGGGTAAATTCCATTATGTCGAAACTAAATCTCAACATGGCGTGCGTATTCGCTCTTATGCCTGCATTAATCAGCCGCTCGAAGATCTCAAGTATTCCGCAGATTTTGCCGCCGAAGTCCTAGATTTCTATGACGACGCCTTTAAAACTCCTTTCCCGCTACCAAAGATGGATCTCATCGCGATTCCGGATTTCGAAGCTGGCGCCATGGAAAACTGGGGCTTAGTAACTTACCGCGAAATCGCAATGCTTGCTAATGAGAATTCTAGCCTCGATCAAAAGCTCTATGTCTGCACGGTGGTCGCGCACGAACTTTCGCATATGTGGTTTGGCGACCTTGTGACGATGGAATGGTGGAACGACCTCTGGCTCAACGAATCTTTTGCAAATATGATGGAGGCTTACTCGGTCGATAAGCTCCGCCCAGAACTCGGCGCGTGGGACGATTTCGATACTTCGGTAGTACTTTCGGCGCTTCGCCGCGACTGCTTGCCAGGTGTCCAACCGGTACGGGTAGACGTAGCGAATGTTGAAGATATCGCCAACCTCTTCGATGGCGCGATTGTCTATGCCAAGGGTTCTCGTCTCATGAAGATGCTCATGCGTATTATGGGTGAAGAAAAGTTCTTCGCCGGCCTTGCTGATTACTTCGCGGAGCATAAATACCAGAACACGACTGCGGATGATCTCTGGAATGCGCTCAGTAAATATGCCGACTTCGACGTAAAGGAATTCATGACGCCGTGGCTCGTACAATCCGGCTATCCAGTGGTTGATGCCGAAACGGGCAAACAGCACCGTTTCTTGCTCGGTGGCGAGGGTGAAAACTATCAATATCCAATTCGTGAGTTGCAGGACGATTTATCCGGACATTATCTTATTAAGCTTTCCGAATCAGCGCTCGACGAAAAACTTGCTCATCTCTCTGATTTGAACAAAGAGCAAAAACTGCGTCTCTTGATCGACCGTCGCTATCTCGCGAAGACTAGCGAAGTCTCGAGCGTTTCGCTCTTTAAACTGCTCGAGGCCTTTAAAAACGAAACCGATGCTGTAATCTGGGATATGCTCTCGGTGATTGTAAATGATCTTAAGATTTTCTTTGATCCATACACTGAAGAAAAGCGTGCCTTTCAACGTCGCGTGGGCGAAATAGCGCGTGGACAATTTGAACGCCTAGGCGTTGTCGCGAAAGATGACGATTCGGATAACGATCGCCGCCTCCGCGCTACGATTATGGGCTTGATGCGCTTCTCGAAAGATGAAGGCTTCAAAAAGCAAATCGAAGATACCTATGCTAAGCAAGATATTACTAAGGTTGATACGGATTTGCGTTGGGTGGTTGCCGCGGCACTTTTGCGCGAAAATAATTCGCTTTCGTCGCAATACTTCAATATCTACTGTTCAACCGTCGATGCGGCATTGAAGCGGGATATTGGTGGTGCCTTAGCAGCGAGTCGCGACCGAGATACTCTCAAGGGCTACTTGCCGAAATTGATGGACGGAACAATTCGCCCACAAGATCGCTTCGGCTTCTATTATCGCCTAGTTGGTAACTATGTTTCGCAAGACGACGCACTCGATTGGATGTTTGAAAACTGGGATTGGCTAGCCAAGGAAGAGGGCGACAAAACAATTGCGGATTATCCACGCTATGTCGCTACGATTATCCGCCAGGAAGAGGCGGCTAAGAAATACCGCGAATTCTTTGAGCCGAAGATTGGCCATCCGGCATTAAGTAGAGATATCAAGGTGGGTCTTGCAGATATTGATGCTAAACTAAAACTCATTCACGAGGATCAGCCAGCCGTCTTTAAGGAACTCGGTTTCTAAAGATAAAACTTGCAAAGCTAAGCTTAAGCGTGTTAAACTATAATTAGTTTGATACAGAATTATATATATAACACCGTCAATAAGCTAAAACTCAAAATCGAGGAGCTATTTGGCGGTGCTTTTTCTGCTCACGAGTCACGTATATATAATATATATGCGCGCAAGCAGGCTAACTATCGTTATGTATATAAGGACGATCAGAGTCTAAAAAGGAGGTCAAAACCGGATCGATAGGGCAGAATAAGCACATAAATCCGGGATTAATACCTAAAACGCCAAAAAGTGCGTAATTTTGAAAGATTTTTCAAAAAAAGTCTTGCATCGCCTGCGAAAATGCGATAATATAAGGACAGTTCAGTTGAAGTTCACGAAAAATCTGACAAAAAACAGATAAGAACCTCTCAACATAGTGTGATAAATTGCGAGAAAATCAGTTCTGCTGAAACACACGACGACTAGGTAATTCCTATTACGTCAGCATTTCTTGCGCCGAAATTTATCTATTAACAATTTGATGACAACATAGGAAATTAATATTGGCGGCATTGATTCATTATGAATCGTGCGATTAGTAATTGAACATCAATTACTAGTTAAGTCAATGCATAAAAAGGTACATAAGGGCACTGATAGTGGATGCCTTGACAATTACAACCGATGAAGGACGTAGAACTCTGCGATAAGCCTTGGGTAGCTGAGAACAAGCTTTGATCCAGGGATTTCCGAATGGGGCAACCTAATACGAGTCATGTCGTATTGCATTTATCTGAACACATAGGATAAATAGACGGGAACCAGCCGAACTGAATCATCTTAGTAGGTTGAGGAAAAGAGAATAACCAATGATTCCGAAAGTAGTGGCGAGCGAAATTGGAACAGTCCAAACCTTAAAATGACCATACGGTTTAACGACCAGAGTCATGAAGGGTGTTGCGTGTTTACACAATTTTTATGCTGAGCAGTTAAAGCAATTTGACCGTTCGGCATAAAAACCAACAGCGTTAACTGAGTGGATAATATTCGTAGTTGATAGCGGAAGCGTTTGAATGGCGCGCCGGAGAGGGTGAAAGCCCCGTATGCGAAATCAACTTTTACGAAATTATATGTGTTTTCACAAGTAGGACGGGGCACGAGAAACCCTGTTTGAATCCGGCAGGACCACCTGCCAAGACTAAATATTGTAATTGATCGATAGCGAACTAGTACAGTGATGGAAAGGTGAAAAGAACCCCGGGAGGGGAGTGAAATAGATCCTGAAACTCAGTGCCTACAAGGTGTCGGAGCGGATTTATCCGTGACGGCGTGCTTTTTGTAGAACGATCCAGCGAGTTAATGTTGTTGGCGAGGCTAAATCAGTTGATGGAGCCACAGTGAAAG
>JAFONX010000014.1 GCA_017418275.1 Candidatus Saccharimonadota bacterium
GGCTGCCGGCTCAGGAAAAGCTACTGGATCATGTTCCGGCTCATTTTGGAATCTATATAATCGTTGTGGAGGATCATATGACTCATCCAATGACATGAGCCGGAGCAAATACGGCAAAGACTTAATCTCAGGTCTTCATACATATCTCCTTAGTTAAAGTTAATAATAAGGGGATGTACTAGTGGGTTCGCCACTCTGACCAGATAAGCTGCTACGAAAAGATTGCGCTAAGCGGTTCTAAAAAATAAACTGAAGAAACAAAAAACTGCTCCGATTTTCATCAGAGCAGCCTTTATTATACATTTGAAATGGAGCCGTCTTCGGGACTTGAACCCGAGACCTCATCCTTACCATGGATGCGCTACTACCAACTGAGCTAAGACGGCATATCCAAATTGTTAAATTTTGCACGGCTTTTGCCACAGGGGTAGGAGTTATTCCTTACCATGGATGCGCTCTACCAACTGAGCTATCGCGGCATTCGTGTCTGTATTTTATCATAGAAATCTAAGTCTATCAAGCATAGCTGATCTCGTATTGGTTTTTTCATTCGCATGCAAAATGCTAAAATTAAAGTATGAACAGAAAAAGTTTCTATATAGTAATGGCCTGTTTGGTCGTAGCGGCGTTTGGTTTTTCGCTCGCTACTCAATTCAGGTCGCAAACAATTTATGAGCAGACTTGCCCAAACGGCAACTGCGAAACAATCGTCAAGGAATACGAATATCTTCCAATCGAAGATGACTATTCCGAAGATCAAAAGCCAACTATTGATAAAGACGCCGCAGTTGTCGACTCGATGACCGGCATTGTCGGCGAGAACGCCGAGACCGACGAGAATACAGTTTACAACCGTAGTATTTTTGTAGCCGGCGAAAATGTTACAGCTCAACAGCTCGATATCAACGGCATGATTTTTGCCGCCGGCATGAAGGTGCGCGCAACCGGCAAACAGCAAAGCATCGCCGCCGCCGGCGAAACAGTCGTACTGGATTCGGTTACCCATCAGGAAGCTTATCTGGCAGGTCGTAATGTAGAGCTAACAAATAGCGCTAGCGTGCGTGATTTGTTTGTTGCGGGCGAAGCCGTTACGATTCGCGGCGTTGTACGTGGCGATATTTACGCGGGCGCAGGAAAAGTTATTGTTGAAAACGCAACAATTCTAGGTGACGCCAATTTCAGCGCTAGCGAAGTCGAATTCAAAGGCGAAAATATGGTTCATGGCACCTTACGCTATGACTCTACTACTAAACTAATCGGGCTAGACGAAAAAAAGGTTGGAGGCATCGCAACCCGTACTACTCCTAACTACAATACGGATGCTCTTTTCTTGATATTTAGTTATGCAGCTAAGGTTTGCTCGATGATTGCTTGTATTGCGATTTTCGTAGTCTTCCTTGCTCGAATTTCCGAAACTCAACTCAAGAGGTTCATGGATAACAAATCCGCAGTCAAGGACACCGGTATTGGTCTCGTTGCGCTAATTGTCGTACCTAGCTTAATTCTGTTGCTTATGTCCTTTGATTTCTTGGCATTGATCAATGTTGTTCTGGTACTTACGTTCATTATTGCTTGCATTGCTAGTATCGGTGTAGCTTCAGCTCGCCTTGGCAAGTTCGTCGATAAGAAGATTCTCAAGGCTAAAGATTCGAACATTTACCAAATTGCGATGCTTGGCGCGGTTACGTTTAGCTTGGTTTGGATTGTGCCGATTATTGGTAGTACAATTGGTCTTATTCTACTCATTTCTGGCTTTGGCTATATTATTGGCGAAATGATTCATGTTTTGGTTAAGAGAAAACAGGCTAAGGTTATAAAAGCTAAGAAATAATTAATAAAGATCCCGCCAGGTAATAATCTGGCGGTTTTTTGTGGCGGTTTTTCTGGTAAGCAAGCGAGGACTTATCTTTTTATGAATCAACACCATTACCCTAGACATAATACATACTCCCTGCAGCTTATTTTGGCCACAAAAAATCACCACAGTTAGTAAACTGTGGTGATTAATTAATTATTCTTGCTCGACAATTTCGATGTCCGTCGATTGAATGTTCGGCACCTTGACCAAGATTAAATGTCCAGTCTCACTAGCCTCAGCATCGCCCGACAAAACGTCTTGTTGAATTTTAATGCGGAGTCCGTAATTCGAATTACGTTCTACGTGCTTTAAACTATAATTCGCAACATTTTCATCTTCTTTAACTACCGCAATTACATTGCCGGTTCTAAAATAGTCATCATCAATTGTCATATTTACCGTGGCGCCAACCAAGTTTTGTGCCAAATCAACAAACCTATGATATTGGTCGCTGCTTTTGATGACAACATAGTTTGTATTTTTTGCCCCGTAGACATCAAGCAGGCATTTACTATTATCACTACCATCAATACAGTCAGAATTCGCTGAATATGCAATTTCTTCAGACTCGTATCTTACAGCTTCGTAATCCTCGTTGTCGCGCGTAATTATAACATTGGACTCGGACTCGATACTTTTGATTCCGAGATCTATACCAAAATAAATCGTTAGGATCATCAAGCCTGCTGCTCCCATTACGCAGATCACAGAGAGCATAATCATTTGAGGTGTTATTTCGCAGATAGACTGCTTGGCGGCTTTTCTAATGTCGCGAGCTTTCTTTGCGCGGTCCAGATCTTTTTTCACTACCATTATTCTGTCTCCTTCGAATATTCCGAAAAATTCACTTGTACTTTCTTAGGCTGAATATTTTCGACCTTGATTAAAACCAGGTCACCGCACAAATTTGTAATCATTGCATCTGTCGTAAAGGACATTTTGCTAAGCGTCACTGACAGATTGTAGTTTTCGTCGCGGAATACACTAGAAACCGAGCGAATATTAGAATAGTTCGCTTCATCCGTAATGGCAATAACAGATCCAGAGTCAAAGAAGCTCGAGTCGATATTCATAGCGCCTGCGAAATTTACCGTGCTTGAACTATTTTCGTCGTGTATCTTCTGTAGTCTTTCGAGCTGAGTCATTGATTTGATTACCACATAATTCTCGCTTACGCCGTATTCTCTCAAAAGATTGCCGGTTTTTTCTTTGTTTTGCTCTCTTTCTCCCATATCATACGAGAGTATTATGGCATCGTAATCTACGTCGATAATTTCGCTAATCTGCTCTGTTTCTTTTGTCTCCGGAACAAAGAGTTTAGAGGTGCCCATTTTCACACCAATCCAAATAAGTGTCAAAAGTAGCGCGGCGCCAAAAACCACCATTACGGCCGTGGTGCCAAAAATCTTAAGCACTGAGCTAGAGTAATTTTCGCGCGTCAGCTCTGTTTCTGGTTTTTCTGCGACCTTTTTCGTTTCGCGCTCTTTACGCTCGACGCTCGCTTTATCTATTCCTGCATCTTCGGCCTGCTCGATGCGTTTTTTCATATCGGCCTCTGCTGGATTTGGCACTGAGTCAAAATCCGCGAGCTCGTCCTCGGACTTGCCACCCTTTTTCGGCATTTGCTTCCTTTCCTGCCTTTAGATTTTCATGATTTCTGCTTGTTTTTCAGCAAACAGCTTGTCTACTTGTGAACTATAATCTTTCGTAATGTCGTCGATTTCTTTTTCGGCGCGCTTCTTCATATCTTCGCTTAGTTCTTCTTCTTTGACTTCTTTGCGTGCGTCATCTCGAAGTTTACGCATTGCAATTTTCGCTTCTTCAACTTTACCACTGGCGGTCTTAGCGATTTCTTTACGACGCTCCTCGGTTAGCGGTGGGATAGGCACGCGAATAACTTTACCATCATCGGCTGGGTTCAAACCTAAGGATTGGTCGTTACGGATTGCGGCGGAAATTGCCTGAATATTACCCGGATCAAATGGCGTAACGAGCAGCATCGTAGCGCCTGATACCGTAACGTTTGCAACCTGGTTTAGTGGCATAAACTGACCGTATGCTTCAACCTTTACACTTGCAAGCATATCTGGATGAGCGCGACCTGTGCGGACCTTTTTCATAGCTTCTTTGAAGCGATCGATGACCGCGGTCATGTCTTTCTTTAACTCGTTAGTATCGTACATAGTCTCTCAAACTCCCTTTCGTCTTTAAAATTGAGCGTTATCCTGCCTGTACCGCGAGAGCTGGTATGTACACGGACTTTCACACCGAGCCTTGCGCTGATTTTTTCAGCCCGTTTTTCGCTCTCGATGCGAATTTCGTCGCTGTCAGTATCGTCGGCATCTTTGCCTTCTGCGGTTTTCTTCGCTCTTTCGCGGACCGTGACCATATACTGCTCGACTTTACGCGCACTCCACCCCTCGTTAATGATATAGGGCAGAACTTCCCTAATCTCCTCTGGAGTAGCAGAAATAAGCGGACGCATCTGCCCCTCCTTCAGCTTATAATCTATCATGGCACGCTTCGCTTCATCTGGCAAGCTTAAGAGGCGCATCGTATTGCTGACCGCGGCGGTACTTTTGCCGATACGCTTAGCCATTTCAGTAATACTCATATTGAACTGCTCGCGAAGCTTTGCGTAAGCAGTTGCAGTTTCAATTGCATTTAAATCTTCACGTTGAACGTTTTCGATTAATGAAGCTTCGAGGCGGTTCTGTGCAGTCATCGTACGCACAACTGCAGGGATTTTCTCGAGACCAGCCATTTTTGCGGCGCGCCAACGACGTTCGCCAGCAACAATTTGATATTTACGACCGTTTTTAATTACAACAATTGGCTGGATGACGCCCATTGCCTGGATAGAATCGGCGAGCGACTGGAGTTCTTTCTCATCAAATTGGCGACGTGGCTGATCTGGATCGGGCTGAATATCTTCGAGTTTTAGTTCTTCGAGCGAGCTAGATTTAGAATCTTCCTTAGCCGTTGGATCATATTGCATATCAAATGATTCCGTCGGAATCAACGACGAAAAGCCTCTACCTAAACCTCTACCCATTTACACGCTCCAATACTTCCTGGGCGAGAGCCTTATAAGCCTTCGACCCTTTACTAAATCTATCATACGCGCCAACCGGCAAGCCGTGACTTGGTGCCTCGGCAATACGAATATTGCGTGGAATAACCGTTTCGAAAACCTTGTCTTTGAAATATTTCTTAAGCTCAGCATAGACCTGAGAGCTGAGTGCAGTACGCTTATCGTACATTGTAGCAAGCACGCCAAGGAGCTTGAGATCCTTGTTCATGCCGCGCTTTACGAGACTCATGCTATTGAGAAGTTGCGCCACACCTTCGAGGGCGTAAAATTCGGTCTGAACCGGTAGGAGCAGATAGTCCGCCGCGACCATTGCGTTAACCGTAAGCAAAGAAAGACTTGGCGCACTATCGATTAGGATAAATTCAAACTTGTCTTCGACTTCAGCAATCGCATTACGTAGAAGGACAAACTTGCCCTGCTCGTTGATGATTTCCTGCTCGACGTTTGCGAGCTCTGGAATAGTCGGGGCTACATAGAGATTTTTAATCTTTCCGACTGGTTGCATGACGTCCGCAAGCGTCGCTTCGCCCGTCATAACTTCACAAACGGTTTTGTCGAGTTTTTCCTTTTCTAAACCTAGGCCAGTACTAGCATTGCCCTGAGGATCATAATCTATCACAAGAGTGGAATGACCTGCCTTCGCCAAAAAGAATGCAAGATTGACTGATGTTGTAGTCTTACCGACACCTCCTTTTTGGTTTGTAACCGTAATCACCTTCGCCATATGTTTTATATTATATCAAATTTTTTAAACATTAGTATTATTGCCACAAATACTCTTCGATAATCTCTGGCATCGGAATTTCAAGCAAAACAATACCGTTTTCTTCTGCGCGTTGACCGAGGTAATTCATGAGTGCCAAACTATCGTTGAAGAAATGTACGCAAGGGTTTGGCGTTGTTTCTGGGATATCATCCGTAAGAATCAGGACATCCGAGAGCATATCATAGTTAGGCTCGCCGAGTTCTTCGAGATTATTTGTCACAATTGTACGCGCTGGTGCTTCCATAGAATAAATCGCGCGGAGACCGTATTGTACAGAAGATGGTGTGCCGTCAGCGCTATCGTCAATAATATAGCTACCATTAATGCCCCGAGCCGGCGACATGCGACCATGAATCGGAGCAATATCTGCAATACCATTCAGGATTTCTTCGCGCGTCATGCCGAAGAAACGCCCAACTGCACAAGCCATCAGGACTGGGCGCACATTGTGCTCGCCCAGGATACGAATCTTGATTGGAATATGTTCACCATCAAGATTTACAATATCACCTTCCTGACCCTCGAAGTTTTGTGCGGTATTTTCGAAGTAATAATTAGCCGGTAGCTCGTCGCCGTAAGTAACCGCGTTTTCATTTTGAAGATGGTACATGAATTCTTCCGGGACATCACTAATATTGATGATGGTCGCCTTCGAACGGTTGGCAGCAGCGAAATATTTTTGCGCCTCTTCCTCGTTTCTAACAGCTGTCACAACTGTGATGTCAGGATTGAAAGCCGGCATACTTTCGGCCGATTCGTAGTCGAGTAGAATAATCTCAGCCTGAACGTTCGGATTGTAGCCAAAGCTAACAGTGAATTTTTGACCCAAGATAATGCCGAGCGCGCGAATCGCAGATTTACGACCATAAGAACCCGCTACAAGTACGGTTTTAACATTAGGATTCTTCTCGAGGTAGCGAATTAGTTTTGGTTTGCCGAATCCGAAAGGCATTATTTTTCTCTCCTTTTTGCCGATTTATTACTAGTTGCAAGAATTGTAGACGCAAGGCCGTCAACCATCAAGAATGCACCAAAGATTAAGACATAGGTCAGTTCATAGAAATGGCCAAATATCATTGCCGCACCGGCAATAATACCGATAAGACCGTCGACGACTAATGCAAAGCGCTCGAGGCCAACTTTACGATCTTTAAATCCGCGTATTATTGTTAGGAAGGAATACATAATCGCGAAGCCCGCAATACAGTTAACGCGAAGTCCGAAGGAAATTACGTCTATTAGGTTGCCCAAAGTCGAAACAAAGAGTAAAGCGACAAGGATTAATTCTAAAATAACTATTATGATATTCGAAAGAATCTTTTCCTTGGCTTTTTTACGTACAAGAATGTCTATTAAATCGACAATCAACACTACCAAGAGGCTCGATGCAACGAGAATTGTAAGTATATTAACGCGGCGAGTATTGCTTAGTACCAACACTAAGCCCGCGATTAATGACAATACACCTCGCACAAGCGAAAGGCGCCAATAATTATCCTTTTTTGTACTTGCTTTACTCACAAAACCTCCTATTGGAATGATTATAGAATAAGCTTTATTTGTTTTCAAGAAACGCCATATGTACGAATTTAGCGTCCACAACAATAAATACTAAGGTCTAGTTTCAAGTTCTCGACGTTTGAATTCCATCAAAACCGTAGGTACAGCTGGCGGAGGCGTAAAATAATCTGGACGTAGTGGCAAACGGATACGTGGCGCATAATTCACAAACAATTGTTTGCCGAGTTGTGACGTATAGTGTCTGTCATTGTTCAGCATCTTTAGCGCAAACTGTTTCTGTAAAATGAGATAGATAGCTTTAGGTGGGTTTGACGCTTCATCTAGTTTATGTAGAATCTTAGAGCTGATATCAAAAGGCGGATTGGCAAATATCTTATATTCGCCTTCAGGTAGTTCATATTCCAAGAAATCACATTCGACAACCTTTACATTCTCGAATTTAGCCGTGTTTTTGCGGAGCTTCTCGGCAGTTTCATGATCCGCCTCAATCGCAATAACCTGTTTACAACGCCTTGCCAAAGCCGACGTAATTACACCAGAGCCAGCACCAATATCCAAAACAACATCACGCTTTTTGATATTACTATGACCAATCAAAAACAAAGCCAACTTCGGGCTTTTGAAGAAATGTTGTGAGAGTTGATATTTACGCATTAAAATACCCCAAGCGGCGCGTAAATTCATACAAGGCTACTGCCGAAGCGCAACCTACATTAATCGAGCGAGTCGAACCAAGTTGCTCTATATAATAACAGCAGTCCGCTAAATCTAATAATTCCTGCGAAATGCCGTCCGACTCTGAACCAAAGACCAGAATTGAATTTGGCTGAAGTTTTGCGCCTTGTAAAGGCTTACTCTCTGGGCGGTTATTATCTATCGCCACTACAATCTTGCCGCGCGCGTGTGCATCCACTACGAAATCTTCAACATTTTCGAAATGGTTCATATGTAAATACTTGTCCGTCACCATTGCGCCGCGACGGTTATATTTGCGCTTGCCCAAAATATGCACCTTAGCAACATTGAAGGCATTAGCGTTGCGTACAATTGTACCAATATTAAAATCGTGACTAAGATTCTCAATCGCAATTTCAAGACTGGTGCGTTTTTGATCCAAGCGAGAAAGGACCTCCTCATTCGGAAGGCCCTTATACTCATCCATTAGATTTCTAGTGTCTGTTTTTGCGTCCATTAGCTATATTTTACGCTACTTAGCACTCTTGCGAGCAGCCTTCTTCTTTTCGTTTTCTTCAAGCTTTTTAGCTGTACTATCGAGCATGAGGTGGACTAATGCCCAGACTACAACGTTAGCCGACAAAGCACAAATCGCAATCAGTGGCACAATTAGAATCGCGACGCCGACACTTTGATTAATGAGGGCGAAAATGCCTGCTATAAACACAAATATAACAGCAATAATGCCATAAACCCAGCTAAGAAGCGTGAGCTGGCGGTTCTTACGGTATAAATCAATAAAATATCTCAAAATATTCATAATATATATTATAGCATATTTTTGTATTTTTTGCAATATAAGCGTTAGGGTCCAGGACCTTTGCAACAAAATAGTTGGCAGTACTTGCCAACAAAAATAGGTAGTTTCATACTTAAAGTTGCTCAAAACCTAAACAGGAAACTACCTATGGCATATTGTATAGATAAAGCAATCGAAAAACAA
>JAFONX010000015.1 GCA_017418275.1 Candidatus Saccharimonadota bacterium
GATAGCGTTGCGAATGCGCGTAATGAGGTCAGCTACTGGATCGCTAGTTTGAATAGACATATCTTTCCTTTCCTCCTATTACCAACTACTCTTTGTTACGCCAGGGATTTCGCCCTTGCTGGCTTTTTCGCGGAAGTTAATGCGGCTTAGACCGAAACGGCGCATGTAGCCACGTGGGCGGCCGTCAAGCATATCACGGTTCTTCAAGCGAGTGACGCTTGCGTTGCGTGGGAGCTTAGCGAGACCTTCGAGGTCGCCGGCTGCCTTTAATTCTTCGCGTTTTGCTTTGTACTTTTCGTACATCTTGCGACGCTTTTCGTCGCGTAGAACAGCACTTTTCTTAGCCATTACTTAGCCTCCTTTTCAAAAGGCATGCCAAACTTTTCAAGGAGCTTAGCGCTGCCTTCTGGCGTACCATTCTTAATAACAAAGGTAATTTCGACACCGTGGAGTACGGCAGCATCTTCGAAGCTGATTTCTGGGAAGATAGTCTGTTCTTTAATACCGAGACTATAGTTACCATTTGCATCGAATGATTTGCGTGATACGCCGTGGAAGTCGCGAACGTGTGGCAAAGCAACGTTGATGAGGCGATCAGCAAATTCGTACATCTTATCGCCACGAAGGGTGGTTAGATAGCCAATTGGGTCGCCCATGCCTTTGCGGATTTTAAACTGCGCGATAGATTTCTTAGCTTTGCGGCTAGTGAGAGCCTGGCCAGTAATCTTCGTGAGTGTAAGTTGAACGGTTTCGACAAAGCGCTTGTCGTCGCGTTTTTTACCAACGCCAGAGCTAACGATGATCTTATCAAGTTCTGGTACTTGGTTGATATTGTCGAGCTTGAGCTCTTTCTTAAGCTCAGCTTTGTAAGAATCCTTATAAAGAGTCTTTAAGCGAGCTTCGTATTTTGCTTCGGCCATTACTTAATCTCCTTATTATTGGCTTGGCGCGCAATGCGGATGGTTTTGCCATCGTTGTTCTTAGCGAAGCCGATGCGGCTGGTCTTGCCAGCTTTTTCATCAACGATAAGAGCAACTTTGCTTGCGCGGATTCCTACCTGAATTTCTTTCTTGCCGCCTTGGCGGTACATATTTGCACGCATGTGGCGGGTGCGGTTGCCGAGACCCTCGATATAAACGAGTTCCTCTGCTGGTTTGATTTTAGTGACCTTGCCGGTCTGACCCTTGAAAGAGCCAGAAATTACCTTAACGAGATCGCCAGTTTTGATACGAGTTCCCATTATAGTACCTCCGGTGCTAGGCTGATAATCTTGCTGAAGCCTTTGTCGCGTAGTTCGCGTGGGACAGGACCAAAGACACGGGTGCCTCTTGGGGTCTTGTCGTCATTGACGAGCACGGCGGCGTTGTCGTCGAAGCGGATGGTTGAACCATCTGGACGACGAATCTGCTGACGAGTGCGGACGATGACAGCTTTGACTACGGCTTTTTTCTTGACGTTTCCCGTTGGGGAAGCTTCTTTGACGCTGCAAGTTACGATATCACCAACGTGAGCGTAACGGGCGCGTGTGCCGCCGAGAACGCGAATAACGCCAAGTTCCTTAGCGCCGCTGTTATCGGCAACCTTTAAGCGGGTTTCTTGCTGAATCATTAATTATTCTCCTTTTCATCGTCGCTCTCGACCTGAGTGACTTCATCTTTGAGCTCGACCTTGCCATGGCTCTTCTCGAGAACTTTCACGAGCTTCCAGGTTTTGGTCTTGCTGATTGGGCGCGTTTCTTCAATCATGACGGTGTCGCCTTCATGGGCTTCGTTCTTTTCGTCATGTGCAGTGTACTTGCGCGTAATGGTATACTGCTTGCGATAGAGTGGATGGGTCTCACGAGAGGTGATCATGACCGTAATGGTCTTGTCACGCTTGTCGGAGGAGACTACTCCAGTCAGGGTGCGTGCCATTATTTATCTCCTTTCGCTGCATTCATCTGGGTTAAGATGCGTGCGATATCCTTCTTCAAAGCTTTGATGTGATGAGGGTTCTGAAGAGTTGAACCGAGGCCTTGGCGGGCGATTTCGAGTTCAGCCTTCTTTGCCTTCAACTGTTCATCAAGTGGAAGATTGCTAACTACCTTAGCGTCTTTAACGACTTTCTTGGCCATATTAGAGCTCCTCCTTCTTGATGATCTTGCAACGTACTGGAAGCTTGTGGCTTGCTAGGCGAAGTGCCTCTTTTGCCTGCTCTTCAGTAACATCTGCGATTTCAAACATAACGGTGCCGGCCTTAACCTTAGCAACGTGGTATTGTGGTTCGCCCTTGCCGCTACCCATCTTGACATCAAGAGGTTTCTTGGTGACAGGGGTGTGTGGGAAGATGCGAATCCAGATTTTACCACCACGTTTGACGTAACGGGTAATTGCCTGGCGGGCTGCCTCGATTTGGCGGCCATTAACGCGTTCGTTGTCTAGGCTCTGGAGACCGAATTCACCGAATGCAACATAGTTACAGCGGCTAGCGGTACCAGTATTCTTGCCTTTGCGAACCTTGCGGTGCGCTTCCTTGCGTGGTTGTGTGAGTGCCATAATTTATTTCTCCCCCTTGTAGATCCAAACTTTAACACCGACGATACCTGCAATGGTTTTTGCGTGTTCGACGTAGAAGTCAATGTCTGCGCGAAGCGTATGTAGAGGTACGGAACCTTCGATAAACTTTTCGCGGCGGCTCATTTCTGCGCCATTGAGACGACCAGCAACTTCGACGCGGATGCCCTTGGCGCCAGCGTTCATCGTAGAGGCGCAAGCCATCTTGACGGCGCGGCGGAAGTTCATACGCTTGCCGAGCTGGAAGCCGATATTCTCGGCGACGAGCTTAGCGCTGAGTTCTGGTTTCTTAACTTCTTCGACATTGATGCGAAGTGGGCTCTTGGTAACTTTTTCGAGCTCTTTCTTGAGTTCGTTGATGCCTGCGCCTTGCTTACCAATCACGGCACCAGCTTTAGCAGTGCGGATGTTGATGGTAGTAAGGTTTGGGCTACGTTCGATGCCGATGCGATCGATCGTTGGACGACTCTTGAAGCGATTCTCGATGACTTCGCGGATTTTGACGTCCTCGATAAGCCAGTTGCGGAAGTCCGCTTTGCGGGAGAACCACTTGCTGCTCCAGTTTTTATTAACCTGGAGACGGTAGCTAACGGGATTAACTTTCTGACCCATTACTTATTCTCCTTCTTGTCTGCTTTTGCCTCTTCCTTTTTGGCTGGAGCTTTCTTAGCTTTTTCTTCGCCACAAACTTCGACAAAGATATTGCTGGAAACCTTCTCATAAGGAAGTGCGCGACCGCGGCTTGCAGGAACGTAGCGACGCATGCGGGTGCCGGCGGTGACAGAAATACGGTTGATATAGATGGTCTTCGTATCAATGCTGCCACTCTGAAGCAAGTTAGCAGTAGCGGATTCGATGGCCTTGCGAACAGCCTTAGCGGCGCGGCGTGGTGTATTCTCGAGGATTACAACTGCGTCAGCGACGTAGCGATCGCGGACAAGGCTAGCAACGATACTAGTCTTGCGTGGCATGCTATCGATGCCTTTGATGTATGCGTGTGCAGTTTTAGTAGCCATAATTACTTACCAGCCTTTGCTGCTTCAGCGGCTTTTTTGCCGCCATGACGCTTAAATTTACGAGTTGGTGCGAATTCGCCGAGTTTGTGACCGACCATGTTTTCAGTAACTAGTACTGGAACATGCATGCGACCATTATGAACAGCGATTGTGCGACCTACCATTTCTGGGCTAATCGTTGATTGGCGTGCCCAGGTCTTGATGATAGTACGGTCTTCCATGGAAAGTGCTTCAATTTTCTTCTGAAGCTTGAAGTCCACGAAAGGTCCTTTCTTTAGAGAACGTGACATAGACTATTTCCTCTTCCCTTCATGACGACTGCGGACAATCATCTTGTTAGTTTTCTTATTATGACGGGTGCGGTAGCCCAAAGTGAGCTGACCCCATGGCGTACGAGGCGCCTTACCCGAACCGTGACGACCACCGTCACCACCACCGTGTGGGTGATCACAAGCGTTCATTACGACACCACGGACGGTTGGGCGGATACCCTTGCGGCGGGTACGACCAGCGGAACCAACCTTGATGTTCTGATGCTGAACGTTGCTTACAGTACCGATATTTGCACTACAGCTAGCGAGAACCTTGCGCATTTCGCCGGATGGCATGCGAAGAGTTGCGTAGCCGTTTTCTTTTGCCATGAGCTGTGCGGTTGCACCAGCAGCGCGAACCATCTGTGCGCCCTTACCAGGGGTAAGTTCGATAGCATAAACCTGAGTACCAACTGGAATCATTTCGAGTGGCATGCGGTTGCTATTTTCGATGGCGGCTTCTTTGCCGGTTTCGATAACGTTACCCTTCTGCATGTTGGTATCTGCCAAGATGTAGTAGTAAGTGCCGTTCTGATCTTTGACGCGGGCGATACGTGCGCTGCGGTTTGGATCGTATTCGATTTCCTCGACAGTAAGCTTGAGGCCTTCTGGGAGGTTGTAGCTCATGAGGCGATAATGGCGTTTGACGCCACCGCCACGATGACGAACAGTGATGCGACCAGAGTTGTTTTTACCAGCTTGCTGCTTTTTGCTAGCAAGAAGGCTCTTCATAGGTTTCTTGGTCGTAATCTGATCGAAATCCTGAGTGGTTTTCTGACGTTGTGCCGGCGTGGTTGGGCGATAAGCTTTAATACTCATTATTTATCTCCCTTCTTGTCGGATTTCTTGTCTGTTTTCTTGTCTTTGACTTCTTCAGTTGCCTGTTCTTCGTCAAAGATTTTAATTTTGTCGCCTTCTTTGAGGGTGACATAGGCAATACGCTTGTCGGCGCGGGTGGTGGTGCCTGGGTAGGCATGCTTGCCCTTGCTGAACTTAGTTTTCTTGCCTTTGCGAATCGCGATGCGGACACTTGTTACAGTGACACCGTATTGCTTTTCGACAGTTTTAGCGATTTCCTGCTTGCTTGCGCCATCTTCGGCTACGAACATGTAGGTACGCTTAGCTTCTTCGCGATAAGCTTTTTCGGTTTGAATTGGACGGACGATCATTAGGCGTTCTCCTTTCCGATGAGCCAGGCTTCGATAGCTGGCATTGCGCTTTCGCTGATTACGATTTTGTCGGCGTTAAGAATGTCGAAAACATTCAAATAAGTTGGACGGACGACTTTCATCGTGTTGATATTATTGGTTGCGCGTAGCACCATTTCGCTCTTTTCGGCAACGACAAAGAGAATCTTTGCGCTGGTTTCGAGCTTGTTGTCAGCGAGGAACTTGATAGTTTCTTTGACCTTGCCGTCTTTTGGTGCGAAATCTTTGACAATTACAACGTTCTTGTCAGCGTTCTGCATCGAAAGCGCTTGGCGAACAGCCTGAAGCTTTGCGTTCTTGCTGATTTTCTTAGTGAAGTTTTCTTCGCCAGTGCGACCGAAAGCTACACCACCATGGCGCCAGATAGGGTTGCGGGTGCTACCAAAGCGTGCACGACCGGTACCTTTCTGCTTCCAAGGTTTCTTACCGCCACCACGAACTTCACCGCGCTTGAGAGTCTTCGCATGTGAACTACGAGAGTTAGCTAGGTAAGTATCATAAGCTAATTTCACGAGCTCATGATTTTCGACTTTGAGACCAAAAATGTCTTTGTTCAATGTTTCTGCCATCTTAGTCCTTTCCCTCCACCATTACGAGGCCCTTGTTTGGACCAGGAACGGCTCCCTTGAGACCGATCAAATTGTGGTCGGTGTCGATATAAGCGACGACGAGGTTCTTGACGGTTACACGGTCGTGACCCATGCGGCCAGCCATCTTCTTGCCCTTGAAGACTTTCTGTGGATACATGGAACCAATGGAACCAACCTTACGAATGTCGCCCTTGAAACCGTGCGTGTTGCGTGATTCCTGGAAGTTGTGGCGCTTGACGGTACCAGCGAAACCTTTACCTTTGCTGGTGCCAGTGACCTGAACCTTATCGCCGAGGGTAAACTCAGCAACAGTAAGCTCAGAACCAAGCTTTACATCTTCTGGGATGTTATCAACGCGAAATTCACGGATATATTTAGGGTTGATATCTGCTCCGGATTTTTTGACGTGTCCGGACACGGCCTTGCTCAGATTCTTACCCTGACCAAATGCCACCTGTACCGCGCTATAGCCGTCTTTTTCAGCCGACTTAGTCTGAGTCACGGTACAAGGACCAGCTTGAAGGATAGTTACAGGGGTAACTGCACCATCTTCGCCGATGATCTGGGTCATACCAATCTTGGTGCCGAGGATGATTTTCATCGTTGGGCGTCCTTTCCCATTAAAATCACCAGACTTATGAGTGGTCTCCGTTCTCTCATCTACGGACCGTACCTCTTACATCTGTGTGACGTGTTTAATATACAGGAGTAATTATAGCACAAAACATATCTTTGCACAAGAGGTATCAAAAGGTTTTTGGGTTAAGAAAAGCGCCCCTCTTTCGAGGGACGCAGGGGGTAGAAATTGGCGCTTAGCCCTTGTTATAGATGCATTCACCATTTGCACTGACGTTGACGTTAATATCACCGCTGTCGAGTCTGTTTACGAAGATAAAGATATTTTGTACTCCGAGAAACGCAGCTCGTACGTTTTGGCTAATATTACTTGGTACAACCACGCAGTTTTCGCTGTTGTAAGAGTAGCTGGCGCGATTGCTTCTTTCGAAGAAATCGGTTACTTTGCCTACTTCCTGACTTTCAGCTAAACTAATCGCCGCTACATTGATGCCACCGCTTTTAGTTGCGTTGGCTATAATGGCAAGCTTTTTTATATTAGTCGCATAGATATGAATACCTTCGGTGCTTGATATAAAAAGGCTCTCTTTGCAGTCGTAACGGCTAACCTCACCAATCGAAGCGTTTTTGTGATTAGGCGTTTTGCGTTGAATATCGTAATACGCTGACAGTGTACCACAATCTGCCCAATTAAAACCACCTACCACGAGTCTCATTCCCAAGACCTGCATCATGTGCTCTGGGTTTAATCCGAGATCGGTGGCTTCGGAATTGTCGAGGTAAAAGTTTTGAAGCTTTGCTTCCAGCTCTCTTGCTGGATACTGACCGCAAAGTTTTTGTGCCTTGAAGGCGTAGAAGCCTGTGTTGACGACTGAATTATCGTCCATGAGCAGTCTTTTGACGAACTCTGGACCATAGCCAGGCTTCTTGGCGGGTTTTTCGATAAACTCCTGGATATCGTAACAAGGACCTTCTTGCATTGAGTCGTAGATTGCATTACCACAACCGCCAACAATGTTGGCGTCGAAGACCTTTACGCCAAGGAGTACTGATTCGCCTTGATTGGTAAGGCTCGTACAAAGCTTAATGTCTTTGACAAATTTGTCTTCGCCTATAATGTGTTGGTCTGACGGGCTCACGAAAACCGTTGCGTCGGGGTCGATCCCGGCAACATAATCACAAGCCATTGCCATTACGGCTACGTAACCATAGCAAGGATCGAACATGATGACGTTCGATGAGGGTACACCAAGCGGTGTAAGTTGCTTGATTGCAAGCTCTGCTTGTTCCTCGTTTGAGACGACGCAGAATATTCGGCCAGGTTTAATTGCTTTACGCATCATACGTACGATATCCTGCACAAACGTCGTGTCTGCAAATTTTGTTGCGAACTGTTTAGGCGTAGATCCCGCAATCGGGAGACGCGAGCCTCTGCCGCCCGCTAAAACTATGCCGTAAATATTACCTGTATTTGTCTTATGCATAACAAATACCTCCTAAAGAACAAATTTATCGCGCCTTTACTTGGTCGGCACGACATTTTGCTATTTTATCATATATACGTATATTGTCAATACTGTCGTTAGGGTCCAGGACCTTTGCAACAAAATAGTTGGCAGTACTTGCCAACAAAAATAGGTAGTTTCATACTTAAAGTTGCTCAAAACCTAAACAGGAAACTACCTATGGCATATTGTATAGATAAAGCAATCGAAAAACAA
>JAFONX010000016.1 GCA_017418275.1 Candidatus Saccharimonadota bacterium
AATCCTTGTAGTGATTGAAGTGGAACTCAATCTGCTCGATTGTGCGCTTTGGCAAATCTTCGAGCGTCTTGATAGCATCGCCATTATTGCGATCATCTTCAACAACACAAATAATCTTATCATCGACTTCACCATCATCTTCGAACTTCATGACGCCAAGGACGCGTGCGGAAAGATAAATACCAGTCGTGAGCGGTTGATCGGTAATAATCAAAGCATCGAGTTCATCGCCATCTTCATCCAAAGTCTGAGGAATAAAACCATAGTTGCATGGCTTCGCAAATGCCATAGGCTCAATACGATCAAGCATAAAACAAGCTTTTTTGCGATCCCACTCAATCTTATGATTGCTACCAGTTGGAATCTCAACTACAACGTTAATTTGATTATTCTTGTAGTCTCCTGGCTCAAGAATCATGTTAAAATCTGCCATCAGATATAACTCCTTTTATTTTTGTGCCCATATTATAACATATTCATCCATGCATTCACCAACGGCTATGCTACTAATCATTAACAGTCTCTAGCACAATCCGTTTATGCTATAATTAATCACAAGAATTATTCTATAAAAAGCAAGGAGAAAATAATGGTAAAAATCGCCATCAATGGCTTTGGCCGTATCGGACGCAACGCTTTTAAGATTGCATTTGATCGCCAAGATACCGAAATCGTCGCGATTAACGACCTTACAGACAATAAAACACTAGCACATCTTCTCAAGTACGACTCCAATTATGGCATCTACAACCACGATGTTAGCTATGATGATGACGCCATTATTGTCGACGGCAAGCAAATCAAAGCTTTCGCCGAAAAAGACCCAAACAATCTTCCTTGGAAAGATCTGGGTGTCGATGTCGTGATTGAATCTACTGGTTTCTTTACAAATCCAGAAGACGCACGCGCACATATCAACGCTGGCGCTCGCAAAGTAGTCATTTCTGCCCCAGCTAAAGGCGAAGGCGCTCGCACGGTCGTGCTTGGTGTTAACGAAGATACCGTTCTTGAAACCGACGAAATTCTTTCTAACGCTTCTTGCACTACAAACTGTATCGCACCAGTCATGAAAGTCCTCGAAGACAACATCGGCATCGAGAAAGCCATGATGACTACCGTTCATAGCTACACTGCTAGCCAGAAGCTTCAGGACGCTCCAGCCAAGGACATCCGCGAAGCCCGCTCTGCTGCCGAAAACATCGTACCAACTACAACCGGTGCTTCAAAGGCTGCCGCCCTTACAATCCCAAGCCTTAAAGGTCACTTCAATGGTCTTTCCGTACGCGTACCAACCCCAGTCGTATCTTTGAGTGACATTACTGCTGTCACAAAGCGTCCAACCAGCATCGAAGAAATCAACGACATCTTTAAGAAGGCCGCCGCTAGTCCATTCTTCCAAGGCATCCTTGATGCTACTGAAGAAGAGCTTGTTTCAATTGATTACCGCGGCAATAGTCACTCCTCGATTGTAGACCTCAAACTCACCGACGTTATCGACGGCACACTTATCAAGGTTGTCGCTTGGTACGACAACGAATGGGGTTACAGTAACCGCCTCGTAGAACTTAGTGTCGACTTCGGCAAGATGGGACAAAACTAATACCATGAAAATCTTCCTCGGCTCAGATCACCGCGGCTTTGAGCTTAAAAACGCAGTTGCACAATTTCTGACTACGCTCAGTATCGAAATTATCGATTGTGGACCGCAAGATTTTGATGCCGAGGATGATTTTAATGATTACGCCAAGGCTGTCGCTAAAAACGTTAGCTCTAATCAGGACAGTTTCGGCATTCTCATTTGTGGTTCCGCTCAAGGAGTCGCCATGCAAGCCAACCGCTTCAAGAAAGTCCGCGCCGCTATCTGCCACAGCGCAGATGACGCTCGCGAAACCCGTTTGCACAACAACGCGAACATCCTCTGCCTTGCGGCTGATAAACACCCAGACTACGCGACAATCATTGAAGCCTTCTTGAGTACCATGCCACTCACCGAAGAAAAATATCTACGCAGAGTTAAAAAGTTAGACGAAGAATAAACTATGGCAATTACAACAATCGCACCAACAATTCTTACAAACGACCCCAACGAATACAACGAAACTGTAAAAAAGTATTCCAATTTCGCCAAACGCGTCCATATCGATATTTCTGACGGCACGTTGACGGATGCGGTCACAATTGACGAAACAGCCATTTGGTGGCCAAAAGGCTGGACGGTCGATATACATATGATCACTGCCACTCCATCAAGTCACCTTGAGAATCTAATCAAACTCAAACCTAATCTCGTCATTTTCCATGCCGAAGCCAACGAAGATTTACTACCAATCTTCAAGCAACTACACGAGCAAAAAATCAAAGTCGGCGTAGCAATCATTAAAAATGTCTATCCTGGCAACATTACAAATATTTTACAAAACGCCGATCATGCCCTAATCTTCTCTGGTAATCTCGGTCATTATGGCGGCGAGGCTGACCCACTCCTTCTCGAAAAAGTTTCCCTCATCCACGATATCACTCCAGCTATCGAAATCGGATGGGATGGCGGCGCAAACCTCGAAAACACCCATGTTATTACGCACTGCGGCGTAGATGTAATTAATGTTGGTAGCGCAATTTCGAAAGCTGAAGACCAAGCCGCGGCCTTTCAGGCACTCAATAAAGCTACAGAAAAGTTAGAGGCTATCTAATGGCACGCATTGTTAGCGTTGGCGCCGCCCTACAAGACGTCTTCCTAATGGATCATGACGATTTCGGCACCAATAAAAAAGGTTTCTTTAACCAGTTTGAACTCGGCGCCAAAATCGATATCGACAAAATCCATTTTAGTACAGGTGGTGGCGCCACAAATGCCGCTACGACCTTTGCACGCTATGGCCACGAAAGCATTTTTATGGGTTGTATCGCCGATGATCCAGCTGGTCAAGCCGTCATCAATGTCCTGGATCGCGAAGGCATCGACGCAAGTTACGTCACGTACACAGATAAATGCCATACGGGCTATTCCGTTGTTCTTCTTACCCCTGGTGGCGAACGCACTATCCTAACTTGCCGAGGCGCCTCTGCCAAGTTCGACCTACTCCACGCCCGTGAACTTAAAAACATCAATCCAGATTGGCTTTATGTTACAAATATGCGTGGCGATATGAACAAACTCGATGAATTCTTTTCCGAAGCACATCGCAACAATTGTAAAGTCATGTTTAATCCTGGCATGCTCGAACTATCACACAAGAAACAATTTACTGGCCTGCTAGCCGACGTCGATGTGCTGCTTGTAAACAAAGCTGAGGCCAAAGAAATTGTCCCAGGCAACAGCCTAAAAGAGCTTGCTGGCCGCTTACATGGCATTGTCCCAAACGTAATTGTGACAGACGGACAAAATGGCGCAATTGCCTTCTCGGAAGACAGGGGCTATCGCATCGGTCTTTATGAAGACCCGCCACTTGTAGACAGCACTGGCGCAGGCGACGCCTTTGGTAGTGGCTTCCTGGCCGCCTTTGCAGCCGGAAAATCTTTCAAAGATTCTCTAATTTTCGCCGCCGCCAACTCAACTTCGGTCATTCGCCATATCGGCAGCAAAACCGGCATTCTCACTAATCACACAAAACTGCACAATATGCCAATGGAGGAAATTATTTAATGGACGAACATGTAACCGCTTGGCTTAAACAAATTGCACAAGACGAACTCAACCCGAACGATGTCGAACGTTCCCTGCGTTATGCTCGGGACCTAGAACAAGGCCTCGCTAAGATTCGCACTTTCGCGCAAGGTGTTTCGATCTTCGGCTCTGCCAGACTAGCACCAAATAGTAAGTATTGTAAACTCGCCACCGAGCTCGGCATGAAACTTGCACAAAATGGTCATCCCGTAATCACGGGCGGCGGACCAGGCATCATGGAAGCGGCTAACAAAGGCGCCTACGTAGCCGGCGGTCGCAGTATCGGTTTAAATATCGAGCTAGCACACGAACAGCACATTAATCCGTACGTGACCGACTCGATGGAATTTAGATATTTCTTTGCCCGTAAAGTAATGCTCACTTTTGCTAGTAAAGTTTATGTGTTCTTCCCTGGCGGTTTCGGTACAATGGATGAATTCTCTGAAATTCTGATTTTAATGCAAGAAGGCAAAATGCCAAAGATGCCAATGTTCTTAGTCGGCAAATCATTCTGGAAAGGTCTAGATAAATGGTATGCCGAAAAGATGGAGCGTCAGATGCATACTATCGCGAAAGGCGATCGCAAGATTTACAAAATCACCGACAATTTGGATGAAATTATCGAAGCGGCCAATCGCATTGGTCATCCAACCATTCACGACAATCTCTACAATAACTTCTCGGTTAATAAATCTGCAATCTAACACAACAAATCAACTACGCTTAAAAGTCCTCCGCAAAACGGAGGACTTTTTATTATTGATATCCAGACAACGAATAGCTAACTTTTCCACAGTTTTGCACAATGCTGTGGAAAACCTTCATTTGACAATTCTAGCTTTTATATCTAGCTAGAACATATTTTTATAATAAATAAAATAAATGTTTTCCAAAAGTTTTCCACAGACTCTCTCCTCTGGAAACGCCCGAACTTACTGCTGAATCTTTCGCATTTGTAAATTGTATTTTTTCTGATTACTATTCAAAGTACGCTCAACACTTAGCAAAAAGTCTGCCGATTCCTTCGTATGAATTCGACTCGCAATTAGCTCTAAAATTATTTCGTGATAGTAGTTCCGCCCTGAACCATTTTTCTTCTCCGAGTTTGTCTGCGCTCGCCCACGGCTCTTGCGAATAAAAATCCTTTCATAAGTCGGATTGATGCTTAAAATCTTACGAATATGCGCGGAAATGTTTTGCTGGCTAGTTCCCAGAATTCGCGCCATTGCTTTCTGGGTAAACCATGTGTTTAAACCTAAATAATTATCCATAGAAAGACCTTACTCTCGCCACTCAAAAATCTCAACCATGAGCATGATACTTTTTCTCTCACCTCTGTTATCTAGGCACAAAAAAGCGCCTTACGTAGCTAGCATAAAGCGCTTATCTTTATAAGTTTACAACTTTTTACTTTACCACGACGCCATTCGAACTGAAGATCGAGACCAACTCGTTTACCAATTCATCGTTCGGTTCGCATTTAAATGGCATGCGCATCGCCTTCTTCTCTGGACCAATCACCAAAATCACTTCAGATAATCCCGGACAATTCTTACAAGCTTCTTTTAAATCCATCAAGGCCTTCGTATTTGATGGGTCCTCTACACGCACGTATACCTTCTTCGGACGCACCGGCTTCGCCATCTGATCGCTCTCGGAAGTTCTAAAATGCGTCACGGGCTTTTCGGCTGGACCGCGCCTACCGCCACCGCCGCTACGCTTTGGCGCACTTTTTGGTGCGCTAACTTCCTTTGATTCGCCCTCGCCTTCTTTCTTTTCTTTCTTCGGCCAACGCTGTTCTTGTTTTACGCCTTTGGTTGGTACTTGTAGCTTCGCGCCCGTCGACTCATAAGAATCCAACTCTTCATCCGTCACGACCTCAAGTTCCGAAGCATTCACCTTCGCCTCGTCCGTCATGTTACCATCACGATCCGTTGCATTAACCTTACCAGTAACCTTTACGACCGTATCAACTGCAAGCAGATTTCCTACCGTCTCATAGGTACGCGGAAAAACAATCACTTCCATTTCGCCCGTTTTGTCCTCAATTTTCACAAAAGCCATCTTCGAGCCACTCTTGGTTACAATTGTACGCAAAGCCGTAATAATACCGCCTACAATCACCGTCGCACCATCAATACTTGGCTTTATCTCGTTGCACGGCATACACTGCTCTTCAAAATACTTATCGTATTTATCTAATGGGTGCGAAGAAATATACAAGCCCATCAACTCACGTTCCCAAAGCAACTGCTCTTTGTCTGTATACTGCGAAGGCGCCTTCTTCATTTCTGGCACCGGAATTTCCGCCGCGTCACCCATCATACCAAACAAATCCGTTTGTCCAGTTGCACCGTCTTTCTGGCATTTGTTTGCGTAAGCCTGAATTGCCTCAAGGTTGTACAACAAATCCGAACGCGTATAGCCAAAACTATCAAATACGCCACATTTTATTGAAGACTCCCAACTCTTCTTGTTGAACTTCGAAGCTGGCACGCGCTTTGCGAAATCAAAGATGGTTTCAAATTTACCATTTGCATCGCGCTCTGCAATCACATCCTCTGCAAGCGCCTTACCCATTCCCTTCATCGCCGCAAGACCAAAACGAATCGTCTTCGTTTGCCCCACAATACCGAAGTCCGCATAAGATTCGTTTACATCCGGACCAAGCACCTTCATGCCCATGCGCTTACATTCGGTCATTTCAATTGTTAGACGTTCCGTCCAACGCATATCCGAAGTCATCAATGCTGCCATGTACGCATCTGGATAATGGGTCTTCAGCCAAGCCGTCCAATAAGCCACTAAAGCATAACAAGCCGCGTGAGATTTGTTAAAACAGTAGTTTGCGAAGTCGAGCAACTGATCCCAAAAAGTATTCGCAATTTCTTCCGTCGCACCACCAATCTTAACCGCACCTTCAATAAACTGCGGCTTCACTTGTTCCATCAGCTTGATCTTCTTTTTACCGACCGCCTTGCGCAAGGTATCTGCCTGACCGCCTGTAAAACCACACCATTCCTTGGAGGCCTGCATGAACTGCTCCTGGTAAATCAAAATACCATAGGTATTTTTGAGTGAGTTTTCAAGCCCAGGATGCAGATAGGTAATCGGCTCTTCTCCATGACGTCGCTTAATAAAGCTCGGAATAAACTGCATTGGCCCCGGACGATAAAGTGCATTCATAGCAATCAAATCCGAAAACTCTGTAGGCTTGAGTTCGCGGAGATATTTCTTCATGCCGCCAGATTCAAACTGGAATACACCGGTTGTATCACCACGTTGGAAAAGCTTGTAAACTTCCGGATCATCAGTTGTCAGGTCGTTCATTACAATCACCTGACCATACACCTTTTTGATCATACGAAGCGCCTGCTGAATCACCGAAAGGTTGGATAGACCCAAAAAGTCCATCTTTAGCAGACCAATTTCTTCAACCGTTGGGCCAGGATATTGTGTTGTTAAAGGCCCCTTGGCCGAGACTTCCATCGGCATATATTTTACAATGTCGTCTGGCGCAATCACCACACCACAAGCATGCACACCATGACCACGGATTGTGCCCTCAAGACGCATTGCGAGATCAATCACTTCTTTACAAGTCGGATTGTTTTCGTATTCAGTTTTAAGATCACCTTCCTGAATTGCATCCTTTAATTTTACGGCGTGACCCATTACTGGATCTGGCACCAATTTCGCAATTCTATCTGCCTCCGCATAAGGCACATCAAGCACGCGCGCCACATCGCGCACGGCGTTCTTTGACATCATCTTACCGAAGGTTACGATGTTTGCCACGCGTGGCTTACCATATTTCTCCGTACAATATTCAATCACCTCATCGCGACGCGTATCCTGAATATCGGTATCGATATCTGGCATGGAAATACGATCCGGATTCAAGAAACGCTCAAAGAGAAGATCGTAATCAAGTGGATTCACCTCTGTAATATGAATCGCATAAGCCAACAAAGCACCAGCCGCCGAACCACGACCTGGACCATAAATAATCCCTTGACGCTTACCCCAGTTAATAAAGTCTTGAACAATCAAGAAGTAACCGTTGTAGCCCATATTATCTACAACGCTTAGCTCGTAGTCAATACGCTCAATCACCTCTGGCGGAAGCAATGGACGGATTTCTTCGACACTATGCTTCATGGCTTCTTCAGGCGTAAAAATCTTGTAGCGTTCCGCCAAGCCGCGGAAAACCATATCATCAAGGTATTCCTTCTCTGTCTGACCAGTATCAATCGGAAATTTCGGAATCAAAATCCGTCCGAGTTCAAACTTCGCCGTACAACGTTCCGCAATAATGCGCGTATTGATTACGGCTTCTGGACAAGTTTTGCCCCAACGCGAAATCACATCTAACGGCGGAATCACATTCAACTGAAAATTAGACAAACTCATGCGGTTCGTATCGGATAATTTTGAACCCGTACCAATACAAAGCAAAGCCTCGTGTGCCGGTTCGTCCTCTACCTTCAAATAGTGCGCGTCGCAAGTTACAACTACCGGAATTTTGTACTCTTTTGAAAACTCCAACAATTGTTGGTTAACCTTATTTTGTTCATCCCAATGCGTCGGTGAATCCGGATGACCATGATCCTGAACCTCAAGATAAAAACGATCCTGATAAACCGAGTGGTACCACTCTATCATCTTGCGCGCACGATCTAGGTCGTCATAGCGAATCGCGTCAGAAATCTCGCTACCAATACAGCCCGAACAACAAATCACGCCTTCAGAATATTTTTCCATGTCCTTATGGTCAGTACGCGGCTTATAGTACTTACCATCAATTTCTGCATCGGTCATTAAACGACTCAAGTTCTCAAAACCTTTATCGTTCATGGCAAGCAAGGTAATGTGAAAGCGCTTCTTATCATAAGCTGGGTCGCGATCTTCCTTGTTGCGCGCGGCTACATAAGCCTCAAGACCCAAAATAGATTTAATTCCTGCGCCATCACAAGTCTTGTAAAGTTCAACTAAGCCACACATCGTGCCGTGGTCGGTCACCGCCACCGCTTCCATACCCTGAGCTTTAACAAAATCTACAAGCTCATCAATCTTGGTTAGACCATCTAGCAAGGAGTAATGTGTGTGGTTGTGCAAGTGAACATAATCTTTTGCTTCAAGTTTGTAATCTTTTGGCAATTCACCAGCCAAAAGCCCAACCTTGCCTTCAGCGACAAGTTTCTCTACTAACGTGGGTTCTTTCTGCGCCACTTCATCATCAGTCGCCTCCGCGACTTTCTTTGCCTCCTCTGCCATAACTGCTTATTATTTTAGCACGAAAAAGCGCCATATCTGGTACCAAGAAGCCTTTGATGCAACCAGAAAAATGACTAATGAAGAATTAATTCAGAAAAAAATCAACGACGACATCACCATCACCAACAAAATCAAAACCACAAAAACCATCAAAAAAGTAAAAGCACCCAAAGGTGTTTGTTATTTCAATTCTTGACAAAGAGAAGACGAATCTCTTTTTTCGTTCATATGGACAGATAAATCCTCAACTTCATACATCATACAAACATCTCCAGTACTTGCCATGGTCCTGAAATTACCGTCATCGACATATCCTACAGCGGCTTTAGTGGCTTCTGGCTCATACGAAAATCGTTTTATTGCCCTAAAATAGGCACTATCATCCTTGTAATGCTCAAAGATAAACTCGCATGGCATTTCTGTCTCATCGAGATAATCTGAAGCGATTAAACAATATTGCCTATTATTTTTGTCATGAAAAATATAAATATCCGTATCTGGCTCAACCGATTTGTAATAATCAAAAATCAAATCCTTAAGATCATATGAAGCTAATATCTCGCTAAGTTCATTATTACTTATGTATTTTTTCATGTAGATTCTTTTTTCTAAACATACTTTTCTTTTTTCGAATCATTCTAGCTCTAGTATAAATGATAGACAAAACCAGAAACGCTGACACGGATTATTTCCTAGACTATCTACTGTCGAGAAATTGGTTAGACTACAAATAAACAAAAAATAGCCCCGTTTTAAGGGGATTATTTTACAATCTTTAAATAGTAAAATCTTTCCACGTTCCCGAAGCGCCCCGCTACTTCGTTATCTTTCTTTCCTACAATCAAAAAACCGTTGTCTTTCAACCAAGCCTCAAAATTTACAATAATTTCACGACGCATCTTGTTATTTTTCAAAACACCGCGACGCAACATATAGTCCGGCGCCTCAAACTGTGGCTTCAACATTACAAGAAATTCCGTATTTTTCTTCGCGAGCTTTTTCTTGGCATAAGCTAAAACTTTCTTTAAACTCACAAAGCTCACATCTGCCAAAATCACATCTGGCTTCTTTTCTGGAACAAATTCAAAAATATCTTGTTTCTCGTGCAGCTCAATCAAAGGGCTAAAACGTAGTGGCGCCTTCATCTGATTTGTCCCCTTTTCGACTGCAATTACTTTCTCTGCGCCTTGGCGCAAAGCAAATTCCGTAAAACCACCCGTGCTCGAGCCAATATCCAAAACTAGCTTACCGCGCAAATCTGCACCAAACTCACGACAAGCCCCCGCAATCTTATACTCAGCACGTCCTACGACGCCCGGATTCTTCTCGCTCATTTCGTCTTGTCTGCCTTTATTAGTACCAGAAGTGGCTTTTTAGACTTTCTAACTTCAATCGCCTTCACGTTCTCGAGTGTATCGTATTCACCTTCTGCCTGAATTGCTACCTTACTCGAAACATTAAAAGTCAAACGATCGTATTCGCTCGATTCACCTGGCACCTTTTTGAAAACAGCTTTGAGCATAAAACCTACCATCGACCAAAAACGATTCAATTCACCCGTCGAACTCAAGAAATCTTTCTTTTCGGCATAATAGTCGCCACCCTTCATAATCTTAGCAGCAGTTAAACTATTAATAGCAAGATAATCTGAAACACCTGTTTTATCAATCTCATCACCGGATGAATCCATCAAAGAAAAGCTTGGCATAACTGCCTTTTTGTGCTGTTTCATCCACCATCTAAAAAGCGCAAACAAACTAAACAAAGTCTTTTTCCCACCTTTACGCAGTGTTTTACGCGTCTTTGGCTCATCAAAAACTTCACAAGATTCCGCCAATAGACCGACCGTCACATAGCAATTCGCGTAACGCCAATGTCTGCCATTTACATAACAATCGAGTGGCCAAACCTCTTCGGTTTTAGCCATCGCAATATCATCAAACTTCAAATTATTAAAGCAACGTGATGTATCATTAAAGTTCCCCATACCAATCACACCAAGACGCACCGCCTTAGCTTCGCTTAACAAAATACCATTTGTTGCAGCTGAAGCTGTACCATCGCCACCAACTGCAATTACCGTATCATTGTCATTCAATATTTTTGCGAGGCGCTTTGCATTTACATCAACGTTTTCCTGCGAAACTTCAAAGCGCGCAATTGTCCATCCACGCAGATGCCTAGCCGGTTCAATTACCTGCTCTTTTACGTCTCCGAAATGAGAACTACGCGGATTGTAGACAATTATCAATCTTTTCATTAGTTATTTCGCAAAAACATCTCTCAATTCATCTATCTTAGCATAAAATGACTCAATTTCCTCAGAGCTCACCTCAGATAACTCAAGCTTCTCGATACTTAGCTTTAGATTATTACCTAATTTTTCAAGTTCTGAATAATCCAAGACCGCCTGCATTTCATCGCCGTTACCAGAGTATTTTACCTTTAATTCCTTTAATTTTGACTCGTATTCCTCAAGCGCTTCGCCCACATCCTTTAATTTTTCGTTGGCTTTCAATTCCGTTATTGTTCCCTCATTAACTCCATCAGAAATTTTTGCGATTACTTTGGCCAACTCGCCCGTTTCTTTTAGTTTCGTAAAACTATTTTTCGCTTCCTCGAGTTTTGTTTTAATCACTTCGTCTTTCAAAACTCCGCTCGCATCAATTTTGTCAAAAATCTCAGAGATTTCATCTATTTTAGTACTATATTCTGAAAGATTCTTTTGCAAAACTGCATTCTTTACAGCCTCCTCGCTTTCTAGAATTTGTGAGATTTCTCCAGAAACATCTGCATCGCCATTCGTAGCACCTCCTTTATCTAAGAATAAAGCCGCACAAAACACCGCAACAACAATTACCGAAAGTACAACTGCTACAATTAGAAATTTCTTGCTGGTTTTTTCTCTCATTTTCACCTCGTAGTCCATAATTCATCAACTTGCGGCCACGGATTTGTATTACAACCGCGCAAATCAATTGACTGTTGCATCATAATTGGCGCCAAGCCCTGTTCGCCACAAGTAGTTAAATGGTCGTGTCCTAACCAATGTCCCGTCTCATGATTCAATACCATTCTTCGATAATTCAACAATGTCTCGCCAGCGTTATTATAAGTATCGGTCGCACCCATCCAACGATTATCATTAATCGCGACATAAGGCTTTACTGTACAGCTCCATTCGTCCGAGCAGACGCCGGGCGCAAACGCCGCTACATTAGCCGGCGAAGCTAAAACCATATGTAAATCCGCACCACTCTCGACATACTTAAACTCTATGCCAGCTCTACGCCAGCCGCGCGCATCCGAAAAAGTATCTTCAATTACCTGACGAAACTCATCAAGATTACCTCTCACCTCGCCACGTTGTGATACATCCCAAGTAAAGGTCTTTTTGACTTCTAGACTATAGTAGCTCTCAAGCGTCTGATTCGCCTCAACAAGACCCCTATCTATCTCAGCGGTTAAAGCTAAAGCCAAAGCATCACTCAACATTTTGTCTTCTCACAACTCAAAATAGTCTTTAATCCTATTTTAACATAAGCAGATGTGACCAAACGAAAACAAAAAAAGACCCCTCGAGGTCATTTATTCCTGGCGGAGAGATGGGGATTCGAACCCCAGATACGGTTGCCCGCATACACGCTTTCCAAGCGTGCTCCTTAAACCACTCGGACACCTCTCCAAAACTTTCCTTATTATATCACAATTACTCTTTTCTCAAAACCGCACATCTCTCTTCTTTCCACATGTTTATTTACTTGCCAAATCGGCAAGATTTGTCAGGCAAACCCATATCGAGATAGCGTATAAACTTTCCGAAATAGCAAGCAAATCCATATGTCTCGAAAAAACCAAACAAAAGATCGTAGCATCCACGACCTACAAGTTCTGCAGGCTTTTCACTACCAAAAAATCTTAAAAATCCCACATTCCCCGCCCCAAAAATCGACTCATTAAGTGTATAATTAAAGATAGTTTAATTAGCATTAAATACGAATAGCGAGCAATGTCGAAACAAGAAAATGAAACGATTATCGAGCTCAAGAGTGTCTCAAAATTCTACGGTCTAGGCGACGCTGAATCCAAGGCTCTCAATAAGTTCGATCTTACCGTCAAACGTGGCGAATTTATTATGATTATGGGGCCATCAGGCTGTGGTAAAACTACCCTCCTAAACATTATTGGTCTCTTAGACAAACCAACCGAGGGCGATTATTACCTCCATGGCAAACAAGCTAGCAAAATTTCCGCACGCAAGAAAGCACATTTTCGCGCCAAAGAAATCGGCTTCATTTTTCAAAATTTCAACCTCATCCCTACTCTTTCCGTTATCGAAAACGTGTCTTTGCCATTAATTTACAACGGCGTATCAAAAACCCGTCGCCTCAAACAAGCCGACAATATTCTCGAACACTTCCATTTACAAAAACGCGAATATTACATGCCTTACCAACTTTCTGGTGGTCAACAACAGCGCGTCGCTATCGCCCGTAGTTTAATTACTAAGCCATCTATTATTCTTGCCGACGAACCAACCGGCAACCTCGACAGTCGCTCTAGTCACATCATCATGGAAGAGCTCCGCGACATTCACTCGCAAGGTAACACTATTATCATGGTGACACACAACCCGGACCTCACCGCCTATGCTACCCGCGTCATCAATATGCTCGATGGTAGCATCGATACCGACATTAAAACTGTTGCCGATCACAACTTGCCAACTGGCAAAATCGTACCGGAAAAAATCTCCGTCCGCGTGCTTTCACAACAAAAACCGCCAGAGATTGCCGTCGATTCTGAAACCCCTGTCGTTGTATCTGGCAAAAATGTCACCGTCGAAAAAACCGAAGATGAAAAGCCGACCAAAGAGAAAAAAGAAGAAAAACCACGTACCCTCAAAAAACGTGAGCTTCACAACAGTCCATACACTGCTAAGCCAGCAACCGCAAAAGACGCACCTAAACCAGATAAAAAAGAGGACGATAAAAAAACCGAACAAAAACCACGCAAACACCGCGCAATCGTAAAACTTAGTAGTTTAACTAAAAAATTTACAAGTCACAAAAAGGACAAAAAGTCCGGAAAAAGCTCAAAAGACAAGAAAAAATCCCAAAAAGCTAAGAAAGGAAAGGAGGATTAAAAATGGCCATCATGATTAATACAAATTTCCGCTTAGCCAAAGAGAGCCTTCGCCGCAATCGTGGTCGTACCTTCCTCAGCGCTCTCGGTATCGCAATTGGCGTTGCCTCCATCGTCTTAATTCTTTCTCTTACTGGCGGCATCAACAAACTAATTAGCACTAACGACGACAAGAATAATGCAAATCTAATCTTAGTTCGCCCAAATAACAATCGCGACATCGCTAAAAACATCGTCGAAGAACTCAGCGACGGTAACAGATATGCCAAATCGAACCTGAACCTCGAAGATGTTAGTGAAATCAAGAAAATCGATAATGTTGCAAACGTAGCTCCAATCGCAATTTCTAGCGCTTCGATTATCGCTAACGACAAAACGCACGGACCTTTTAATGTCTTAGCCTCAAATCCAGATTTATCGGAAGTCATAAATCTGCCACTCTACAAAGGCGAACACTTCACTGACAAATCACAACCAAACGCAGCTATTATTGGCTATGATGCGGCTATGACAATTTACGGTGGCCCAGACGCAATTACGAAAACCTTTATTTATAATAATCAACGTTTTATTGTAACTGGTGTTCTTGAAAAAATCGACGAGCCAATCAATTACAATGGTACGGATTTCGATAACACAATCTTAATAAATGTAGATTTTGCAAAAACATTCGAAAGTGCCCTACAAATCCAACAAATCAATGTACGCACTACCACAACTGGCGAAGTCAAAGAAACCGCCGAAAGAATCAATGGCCTACTCTCCGACCGCAAGAAAGGCACCGAAACTTACCAAGTCATCACAGGTAGCGAAGATTTACATCCTGTCGGTTCCCTACTTTCAATTGTATCCGCCATGCTCACAATTGTAGCCGGCATTTCAATTGTTGTAGGCGGCGTTGGCATCATGAATATCATGCTTGTATCCGTCTCCGAACGTACACGCGAGATTGGCATCAGGAAAGCCCTCGGCGCAACCGCCAGCAATATTCTAAGCCAATTCATCTTTGAATCGACAATCCTCAGTGTTTCAGGTGGTATCATGGGCTTTGCACTTGGCTATCTCGGCGCATTCTTAATACAACTCGTGACACCATTTGCACCGCATATCTCATTAGAAATCGTCCTTATTACAACTATTGTATCCCTCACAACCGGCATAATCTTTGGTATCTACCCGGCAATCAAAGCCGCAAGTAAAGACCCTATCATCTCCTTAAAGTTCTATAGATAGCCATCTAAAAGGACTCCGCTAATAACGGAGTTCTTTTTTTTGTTTTACAACACTACTGCATACGGCCAACAATAATAAACATACACCAACCTAGCAAGTTACTTATAACTTGACAATAAAATAAGCCCACATGCGTGAGCCTATTTTATTCTTAGTGCTGCTAAGAATTGGCCTCGGCTAAAATCCCGTAAGTCCTCAATAGCCTAATATCCTCAATCATTTGAGAATCTAAACCGTCGGTACTACCACCGTTAAATATCGTTGCTTTCTGTACAGGACTTAATGATCTGCTATTAATTCTGTTAATAGCATCCTTTATCATATTTACTGTACCCTCAAATAAAGACGGGTTGCTACTTCTAGCCGTCAAGATCATCTGACCATTTAGAGTACTGCTTAGCATATTTGATACAAATGCATCATCACTCGGAATCTCTTTCAAATTATCAGCCGTCCATTCGCCACCATCATCAGGCCTAAAACCTTCCCTGGTTCGAACCGGTGATGCTTCGGGAGCTGGTTCAGGATTTTCTTCCATACCGTTCTGCTGATGAGCGCGGAATAGATACTCATCAAAATCAGGTTCATCAGGCACTTCGTTATCATCCAGCTGCTCAGAATGATCATTTGGATTCGGGCGCGGATTCGGATTCGGTGCTGGGTTAGGCGCCGGTGTAGGATTTGGATTTGGATTCGGATTTGGCGCTGGATTTGGGTTAGGCGCCGGTGTAGGATTTGGATTCGGATTTGGTGTTGGATTTGGGTTAGGTGCCGGCGTAGGATTTGGATTCGGATTCGGATTCGGTGTTGGTGCTGGGTTAGGATTCGAGTCTTGCGTTGGTGCCGGAGCTGGAGGAGGCGTTGGTGTTTGTTCCGAAGTAACCGGCTCAGCTCGATGCAACGCTTTACGGCTTGCGAATGGAAGAATCGCAATACCGTTAATTAAACGATCGGCTCCTTCGATAACTTTATCTGGACCACGCTCGGTAATTGTCTCAAAGACATCGTAAACCGTTTTCTTGGTTGTTGTATCAACTGTATCCTCTATCGTACCAGTGATATCCTGGCCAGGCCAGGTAGCCCAGATATCCATAATCGGCGTGCCATCTGCGGCAACACGGCCAGTCTCGGATGCAATTTCCACCATACCCATCTTCTGATCAAGCCAACCTTGAATTACAGGATTATCAGAATAGAATTCCATCTGTTGCGAACCATCAGCCGCCGTAAATACACGTTCCGAGAGCTGAATTGGCATCGACTGCGAACCACGTGAGAATGAGAAGAACGCATGAACTTTCCCTGCTGCAATATCATCTTCGAAATCACGCGTTACGCCACCACCAAATGATTCGCCGTACATACCAGTATGCCAACCATGCACATCATTATAATAACCACGGAGCTCATTTCCGTTGCTTTCCGGCGTGCCGTTGCTCAACCAGTTCCTCATAAAGCCGCCACTGGTATGATTCTTAGCATATTCCGAAATATCAATCTGTTTCGTGACTGAACCAGGCGTGACTATAGTTCTTGGGTCACCCACCCTAAAGCCCTTGCTTTCAAGATCCGCAATCTGTGCAGGCGTAAGCTCCTGATCGACTTGCGATACAACTTCAGAAGTAATTATATCTCCAGGCACAATCGTATCCGGCTCCTTGAGCCCCAAGAAGTGAGCAAGCGGAGTGTTTGTAGCACCGTAATTATTATCTCTATTAAAGACATGGTCAAGCACACCAACCTGATTTGGATTAAAGAAGGCTGTAATTTCGCGAGCCGCCGTACCGGCAACAATAGAAATTGCAGCCGTCTTTGCGCCCTGAGCAAGCATACGCTTCGTCTTCAAACTAGCCCGTGCCTTATCCTTCGCATCCATGTCGCGGCTAATTTCCTGCAACGCAGTTCGCGAAGCATTATTATAAACATCAGATTGGCTTATATCAACGCCTGCCTTCCTAAGAGCTACTTCCACCTTTGCACGCGCGATATCCAAATTCATACGCTCATCTTCAATCTTTTCACTAGAAGAGTATTGAATAAGATCTATCTTTTGACTATCACTCATATTAATCATTTGCGTGACGCCTGCCAAAGCTTGCTGCATCGTATCAGTATCGCCCGCCGCAAGAGCTTCGTTTAAGCTTTTAGTCAAAGACTCGGCACTTTGCATCTCGTAAAGCGTCTCGGCGACTTGTCTATCGTACTTGCCCTTTCTACCGTCAGGACCTTCGACATTCCTACCCATGGCAGCTTCACGCGACGAAGTCTGAATATCGCCAGATACACGACCACGTTCGCGAATACCAGCAGCCGCACCAGCAATAATCGCACCACCAACGCCCGGCATAACCGCTCTCGCGACACTACGCGTGCCTTTATCGGCAAAGAAGAGCGCTAAGCTTGCCGCCGAGCCTATAACTTCTGGCGAGATAAGACCATGTGTCTTTTCGGAAATGGCTTCAACCGCTTTCTCGATGCTAGTCTTGTGAGATTCAGAACGCACACTACGCATTGCCTCACCATTAATGTAGCTAAAGCCCTCCATGATGTTAATGATAGCCTCGGAATGCTCAGCACGCTGTTTAGTAGCCTCAGCAAGCTCAACAAGGTTATCAACCGAAAGATCAAGCCTCTTATCAGAGATCCCTTCCCCTTGCTGGATACGACGGACCTCTTCCTTCAAGCTAGCAAGATCACTTGTGCCACCAGCGTAAGCCTCGATAGCCTTACGAATATCGATTGCAGCCTTTGCGCCTGGCTCATTATCTGGATTTACGCGCGTCTCAACAATGTTGCCATCCGCATCACGAGATTTAGTAACAACATAAATCTCGCCGTTTTCGTCAGTACGCGTAGTAAAGCCCTGCATATTTTCGCCCGCACGAGCGTGAATGGCAGGAAGCACTTGCTCCATGTAGGCCTTCGTAAAGCGTTCGATACCGCCCTTCTTAGACCAATACTGCGCAACTGTTGAATTATCTATCTTCTTATTACCATCATTCGCATCAGCATTGTAAGCAACGATTGCCTCGAGTGCCTGCTTACGATAGCGTGCCAAAACACCTTCCTTCAACATGTTACCGAGAATGATTTTCTTGAACGGATTCTTAGAATGCGCAATTCTATCAGCGAACATCGCTTCCGCAATATCATGAGCAGCTAACTGAGCCTCCCTTTCAGTAATCAAAGAAACGAAAGCAAGAGCCTTCTCGCCTTTCGACTTCCCGTCTTTCTCACTATCGTCGACATCCTTTTCGCCGTCCTTTTCAGAATCTTCACCATCATCTTCACCATCGTCCTCGCTGTCGCCCTCTTTTCCAGAATCTTCACCAGTGTCCTCTTTAGTATCATCAGCTTCCGGATTCTTCAGCTTTTTATATTCATCTATTATTTTCTCACGCTCGTCATCATCCAATTTATTAGTAAAATCATCAGGTGTAAGACCATAATTATCTTTTAGCCAAGAGCCAAAATCACCATAAGGTTCTGTCTCGCCCTTCTCGAAATCATCGTCTTTTTCCTCGTCTTCCTTATCATCTTCAGCTTCACCGGTGTCTTCACCGCCACCAGCCGGAACAGCTTCAGCGACGTCTTCGTTGTCACCTTCCATACCATTTTCCATATGGGCACGGAACTGGTATTCGTCATTCCAACCGGGTTCATCAGGCACTTCGTTATCATCCAACTGCTCAGAAATATCATTCGGGTTCGGGCGTGGACTAGATTCAGGATTCTCTTCCATGCCGTTCTGCTGATGGGCACGGAATTGATATTCAGGATCAACATTGCCAGCCGGAGAATAATTCATATATACATCTAGCGGATCAGAGCCATCAGCAACCCAATCGTCAATCTGCTCGTCGGAATAACCCATGCGTTTCAAATCATCAATGGATTTTGGAGCCTCATTTTTA
>JAFONX010000017.1 GCA_017418275.1 Candidatus Saccharimonadota bacterium
CGTAAAGCTCAAACCACAAATCTCACCTCGACCGCAGACGAAGGTGAACTCGAAGACAAGCTTATTGCCTTCTTTATCGACTACCTCGACGCAGAAAAATCACCGAACCTTATCGCCAAAAAGTTCGGCACTAGTAAAAACGCAGTAGTGGCCACACGCGAAGCTTGGAGCACCGAGCTCGCAAAATATTATTCCTAAGTTCAAGCCCCGTTCAATGTAACGGGGCTATTATTTTTCTCCTGCTTCGCGTGAGTCCGAAGGGAGAGCGTCTTTTACTACGTAAAAGACGCTCTCCCTTCGGAATTCAGATTATTTTCATAGCTAGAATAGCCCGTACAGGTATTTTCTTCTTGCGAACGAGTAGTTTTTTCGAGAATAGAATTGTCTAGATGGGTAATTTCTTTATTTGAAGCGCTGTTATTGACAGAGCGAAAATAAAAAATTGCCCAGATAGGCAATTCTAACTCGAAAATGGTGATCCCGAAGGGAGTCGAACCCTTGATTTTCTGGATGAGAACCAGACGTCCTGGACCACTAGACGACGGGACCACTTATGTCCTTAAGTTTAACAGAAAACCCGCTATCTGTAAAGCGCGCTAAACTTCCGCTTTTGCCATTACGGCTTGAATGACTTAAAATAAACAAAATGAAATATATTAAACGCTACTGGCAAATTATTTTTCCGATCTTAGTCATGCTTCTCATTTGGAGTTTTTCTGCACAGAACGGCGAATCTTCCGACAGCCTCTCCATCCCACTCGCCGAAAAACTTGGTCTCACAAACGGAGTAGTGCGCAAAATCGCTCATTTTCTCATCTATGCCATGCTCGGCGCCTCGCTCGCAAACTTCTTCCGCAGCATTGAAGGGAAGAAGTTCCCAAAACTCAAGGCCATTCTCTTATATATCCTCATCGCCGTCGCGTATTCATGTATCGATGAATATCACCAAAGCTTTATTCCGGATCGAAACAGCAACCCCATCGACGTCCTAATCGATAGCCTCGGAGCCATAGCCGGCATCAGTGCATATATCGCCGCACACAGCCTAATTCGCACCAAGCATAAAAATAACCCCCTTATTAGGTGAGTTATTTTTATTAATTTTTAGCAACGACTTCTTCTGTTAGTCATATAAGCCATACCAGAAGCGCCAAGCGCCAAGCAAGAACCAAACATCACAAATATACCCACAGGCAAATCGGCCGTGTCTGGATTGTCCTCTACGGTAAAAGAGGTCTCGAGCGTAGCTTCGCCGGCATATATATCATCAAAATTAATTTCTAGCGTATGCTTACCAGTCGCCAAACTATCCAAATAGCTGGACAACAAGTTCAAGATAATACTACCATTTTTCACAGTATATTCATCTTCGCTCAATTCATTACCATCAACGACTACAGAAACAAGATAATCAACGTCGCTGGTCGTATGAATCTCTAGGCCACCCTCGCTACCTTTAGCATAGGTCTGATCTTCGCCACTAATAAAGGTAAAGCCTATTCCGGTATAGAACTTCGAAATAATATATCGAATCGTCTGAGAAGACTCACTATCAAAAACATCAAAAGTCACATTTTCAAATATTGTTAATTCGTCCGCTGGAAAATCGTCATAAACAACAACCTTGTCGCCGTCAACATCTGGGTCTATAAAGAAACAAAGGAAAGGACTTGGGTCTTCGCCTGGCTGAATTTCAACCAACTCATTGTCTTCGTTAATGGTCGCACACCATTCTCTATCCGAATCGCCCTCAATTAAGGTTGTAAGAGAATTACTTAAGCTCTGATCTTTAATAACAAAATCGTCCCCGTTCGTAACGTCAATATAATCAATCGCTACTGTTTCGTCCGGCTCAGTAACAGCTGATGCGTTAGTTAATAAAAATGGCGAAACAGCTAAACTTAAAGCTGCAACTCCGCCTAATGCAAAAAGAGCTCTCTTTTTCACATTAACCTCCCAAAAACTTTTATTATTTCAATTATACATTAGCGGAAATAACCACGCAAACTAAAAATAACCCCTTAATAACAGGAATCGAAGTAGAAATAGCGATCTTCATACTCGAAAGTATAAGCACCACTGATATCATCAGGATCACCAACTTGAATCACATCCGAACCGCCACCCGAGGTAACCGCCACAAAGTAAACCACATGATGCATTAAAATGCCACGATCAATCGTTACGCCATCAGAAACATTCTTCGCATATAATTCGACATTATCTTCACCCTGATATACCAAACAAAAGTCAGACGTTACCTCATCATCGTACCAACCATCGCTATTGATGCCGCCACAATACTCGTCGCCAACTACTAAAGCTTGTTCGCTTCCTTCTTCAACGTTAGCGTTCTTTGCATCATAAATTGCATTTTTAGCAAGATACTGCATTTTCTCTGGAAAAGTAAATCTTTGACCATTCGTAAGATCTACGTCATAGTGGTATTCTACTTGAGTGGTCTTACTATTTGTTTCGCCAATCCTCGAACCATCTCCGTCCGAAAACCAAGCTGACGTATTAGTCGCTAAAAAATGTCGAGGCTACTACACTCCCCAATAGTCCGCCAGCCACAACAAGAGAATTAACTTTTCGCATTTTTCCTCCAAAAACTTATTAACCCCATTATGCATTAGCGCACCGTTCAAATACTAGTTTTAAAAAACCAAAAAATCAGCCCTCTCTCAAAACGGCTGATTTTATACCTTCAATACTAAAAATGAAAAATCGCATATCAAATGCGAATATGTTCATTATACCACACTTTACAGCATTTGTCAATTTTGTTATAATATAACCACTTATGAGATTACCGGTTGTAGCAATCATTGGACAAACAAACGCAGGCAAATCTAGCCTCTTTAATCGCCTCGTTCGCAAGTCGCAGGCAATCGTCGCACGCGAAGAGGGCACCACGCGCGATAACGTAATGGGGCGCGTCGACGACCGTTATGTTCTTATCGATACCGCCGGTCTTAAAGATGCCGAAGACGAATTCGAATCCCATATCCAAGACCAAATCGAAGACGCCGTCGAAGCCGCCGACCTTATTCTCTTTGCTGTCGATAGTACTAAATATCCAAACCAAGACGACAAGCTCATTGCTAAGAAAGCTCTCAAAAGCGGCAAGCCAACCATGCTTCTGCTCAACAAGGCCGACATGGGCGACGCATTACCAATCGAAGAATTCCTTCGCCTTGGCATTAAAAACCATCTAACCACTTCAGCAACTACCGGTCTCCACATTAACGACTTACGCGACCATATTATCAAAGAAATCGAACGCCTTGGCTTCCGCGCGCCAAACCGCGACGAACTCGCCAAAGACAAAGCCGACCAACCGCTCAAACTCGCCCTTATCGGTCGTCCAAATGTCGGCAAAAGCTCTCTTTTTAATACCCTAGCCAAAAAACAGCAAGCTGTCGTTGCAAACCTCGCCGGCACCACCCGCGACGTCAACCGTACGACTATTAGATACAAAGGTCGTAGCATTGAATTGCTTGATACGGCCGGTCTTCGCCGTCCAGGCAAAAGGGAAGTCGGCATCGAAAAATTCTCCGCGCTCCGCACCCTCGCCGCAATCGAAGAAGCCGACGTTTGCTGCCTACTCGTCGATAGTACCGAACCACATTGTAAGCTAGACCAAAGCCTCGCTGGCGAAATCATCGAGGCGGGAAAAGGAATTATCCTCGTCGTCACTAAGACCGACCTCGATAATGATGGCACCGACCAAATCCTCGATACTCTCACACGCGATTTCAACTTCATTCCGTTCGCGCCAGTTGTTATGACTAGCTCTCTAACCGGAAAGAATGCCACCAAAATCTTTGAGCTCGCCCTAAATATCGATACTGCTCGCCATGCCGAACTTAAAACCTCCGACCTTAATCGACTACTCGAAGACGCCGTCGCCAGCCATCCGCCAGCCGGTCTCAAGAATACGCACCCTAAGCTCCGCTATATGGTCCAAACCGACACCTGTCCACCTTGGTTTGTCGTATATGGCAGCGATTTGAGTCTCCTGCACTGGAGCTACAAGCGTTACCTCGAACGTCGCCTCCGCGAAGCTTACGACTTCGGCGGCACACCAATCTTCTTTAGCTTCCGTAACCGCGATTAGAATATAGCTCCACTTCAATGTGGGGCTTTTGCTTGACACAGTCATCACGCATTACGTTGGTAACGATGGCAACATGAGTTTCACGACCCGCAGCGGCAGCATTTACGAAGCATCCATGGATGACTTCAAAGGCTTCATGTGCCGCACCATCAGAGGCGACGTAGTAGTAATGCCACCGACAGTCTAAGGTACCCTTTTTCTCCGAACCAGCTCCTGCTAACGCGGGGGCTTTTCTTTTTATCTTTGCTTTACCTAGATCAAACTTGATAATCTCAAGAAAAATGTTACACTATAAGTACGGGATAGCTCCTAATCTCAATCGGGGGCTATTTTAGTACCTTCACATTGGAAAAAGGAATTTTTCCAGTATTGTCGACAAAGGAGGAAATCGACATGACCAATCCTAAGATCCCTAATAATGCAAAGAGGCATCGCTATATCATCCCGGGGCTTGACGCCCTGATTGGCGACCCAGAAATTCTTGAACCAACGGCTGAGACCAAGAAGAAGGCCGAGCTCATGATAATTCCGGCGCACTACATCGAGAGGTGCCGACAGTTTCGCGATGAGCTTTCTAATCGTGGCGAAGCCGCACAGAAGCTGATCGCAAGCTTCGCAAAAATCCTCGAACAGATCCACCTGAGCGATGGCAAAGAGTTTATTTGCGCTAACGGCATGCGCATCATCTTTCAGACCGAGCTCAGCGGAACCCCGAAAAGCACTGCCGAAACTACCGTCGAGGCTGCTCGCTGGTTCATTGGAAACTCAGACAAAGATGACTGTAATGATACTGCCATCCTTACTGGCGATAATACTCTAGTAGCATTCGCCTCGCTTGCAGATATTGACGTAGCACACGTCAACCCCGAGGTGTATACCGGCCGCCGCAAGAATAAGCTTACCGAAGAACTTGCCTGCGAATGGCATAAGTTAGGGTATGTCACTTTAGAACAATACATGGCAGCATACCCCGACGAACCCGAACTCTCACCAAATGAATTCATAGAATTCATGCCGTGGGAAAGTTTTCTTGAAAACTACAATTTTGTGGAATACATTGGCCGTTACCAAAAAATCCGCAGACAAGACGAAAACGGCGAGAGAGTCACCGAGTGGGTTATCCAAAAAATCCACTACATCTACGATCTCCCGAATACAAAACCTATTAGACCCCGTACCCCAGGTCAGGCGATGCTTATCGAAGCCCTGATGGCGCCCGCAGAAGAAATCCCGATCGTCATCTGCCCAAGCACCTTTGGCGTCGGCAAGACTTTCCTTGCTACTGCAATTGGCGCACAACTGACCATTTTCGACAAGAAGCCTCGCTACGAAGCAATCTTTGTTTGCCCGAGAGACTCCGAACTTGGCAAAGATATCGGCTTCCTGCCTGGTGACGAAACCGCAAAGACCTTAGCAAAGGACATGCCCATCATTGATAACCTCGAAACTTTCCTGAAGCTTCGTGGCGACAAGGAAAAGGGCGGTGAACGCAAAGGACGCACTCAAATTAAAAAGGACATTGAAGGCTATCTGAAAGAATACTTCGAGTTTGTCTCGGCGATTCATATGGGTGGCCGCTCGCTGTCCAGAATGTGGATTATCCTCGATGAGGCACAGGAGTTTGAGCGCTTTCAGATGAACCAGTTCATGAAGCGTGAAGCGGACGGTTCCAAGATGATCATCATGGGTGACCCCGAGCAGATCTACAACCGTCACCTTTCGAAGAATTCCAACGGCCTGAGCTACGCAGCTAACAAGATGCGTGGCTCCGAGTATGCGGCTATCATTACGATGCACAAAGGCGAGATTACTCGTTCAAAGGCGTCGAGAGAGATTGCTAAATACCTCGGCTAATCCAATGCACTTTTGCCCCTCGGTTTATCTGAGGGGCATTTTCATGGCTTCACAACAACCATTAATCTTATAAAAAATCAGAGTATTAAGCTATTATATTAATAATGAAAGTAATTATCGGTTTCGGCAATCCCGGAACACAATACAACTGGACACGTCACAATACTGGCTTCCTAGCCCTAGATTTTTATGCCAAAGTCCACCAGCTCGAATGGAAAGATACGCCCAAATTCTTTTGTCAAAGCACCAAAAACAACGATACCCTATTTGTCAAAGCTACTACTTACTACAACGAAGTCGGGCGTGCTGCGCGCGCCATCATGAATTTTTACAAACTTCAGCCAAGTGATTTCTTAGTCATCTGCGACGACTTCAACTTGGATTTTGGCAAACTCCGTTTTCGCGAAAAGGGTAGCGCCGGCGGCAATAACGGTCTTAAGTCCTGCATTACCGAGCTTGGAAGTGATAACTTCCCGCGCCTCCGCGTCGGAACCGCCAATGACGCCTTACGCAAGCAAGTAGGTGACGTTGATTTTGTGCTATCCAAATACACGCCAGAAGAGAAGGAAAAACTCCCAAAAATACTTGGCGAAATTGCCGATTTTATTGCAAAATATCAGTAATTTAGCCCATTTTATACAATAATTTTACAAAATAACAATAAGCACTTTGACCTCTATTAATTAGACCTAAACAGATACAAAAAATCACGAAAATCGCTTGATTTTCCAACAAAAAGCTACAAAAGTGTTGACCTAAAAGCAAATATGTGCTATTATCTAAGTAGTTTTTGGTTCGTAAGAATCAAAAAGCCGCACCTAAATAACCCATAGACATTGCTAGTTTTATTCTAGCAAGTGTTGCGTGCTTTAGAAACCCTATCGGCCTTTAAGTTTCTTTTATCATAGCTTAAAGAGAAAAGTATTACCTCCACTTAGATAGATGTTTCTAAGGCTAGCAATCCCTTTAACCGGCGGACCCCAATGTGTGAGGTGGGTCACGCTCCGGGTTCATCCCGGTTGCCTTAGGAGGTGTGTTAAAGGGTCAAATAGCCCCAGGTGATGCCCACCCTTACCTGGGGCTTTTTGATGGCAAAAATTCCGCCCTAATCGGCGGATTTTTTGTTTTTCTCAAAGACATACAAAAGGCCCGCTCGAAAGCGGGCCTCGCGAAAAGGAGTTGCTTGTTAGGAGTTGCTTATTGTGTCTTATTTAGAGCTGATCGCATACATGAACGAGATCAGTTCCGGTCTGAGCGTCACACACTTGGCATGTTTACCATCAGTCAGCGTCAATACGCAAACAGTGCTGTCCATATGATACTTGTTGTCGAGCGAGACATTGCGTCTCACATCAGTCGCAGTATTAACAATGCAGACATCGTTACCTACAATGTTAATCGCATACTGCTCATGATAGAGCGTGCTGTCGTTCTGACGCGTCACGAAATCTGCCGGCATAATCGCAGCGGACCACTTATGATTCTCGGCGAAGCCCAGCGGCATCGTGTCGTCAATCTCGATCGAGAACTGACAGCCATTCAGCTCAGCTTCAAGCCAATAGATGGTACTACCGTCATCCTGGGGTTCCTCGCGGACGTATTCCGCCCAGTTGATTGCGCCCCATTTCGGGTCACTTACGCCCACTAACGGCATCATCTTATTGATGATCTTGTCCGCCAGGGCATTGACGTCCGACACCTCGGCCTCAGCCTCAGTTAACTCGGTTACATTCGGCGTGCCTTCACTCGCGATCACCCAGCTTTCGCTGTTGTACGCCACGAGTGTGTACTTGCCAGGGTCATGGAAGTTCTCGCCACCCTTCCACTCGGCATAACGCCGAGCGTCCAGGACAATAGCATCCCAGCCGTCATCAAACACATAGCATGCGCCCGGTGCGTGAGAATAGCAAACTCGGTTGTCGATCTCCGCCATGAAAGTCCAGCCTTCAACGGTGGTCGGGCCATAGTTGCATGCGAGCGGCAGGCCAATGGCATAGTCATCGTGATAATAAGTGAGCGGAATCACGCCACTGCTTTCAACGTCGCCGTCAACAGTGTACTTGAAAGTCCAGTCACCAATACCATCGATGGCCCCTGCGAGAACAGTCCATTCGTCCTCGTAGGTTTCTGTTACCATCTGGAAATCAGTCCAGTTTAAGACCAGACCTGTCTTCGCCTGCTGATCACCCGGCTTCACGTAGTAGGCCGAGATTGCAGATGACACGGGAGCCACAGGGGCCTCAATATCGATCAGTGCGACCTCGACCGGTTCGGTCTCGTTCGTTGTCTCGACCACTGCAGACTTGCTGTCAGCGGACTCGACGCCTGCTTCGTACTTGGCCTTGATGGCCAGCTGGTTCTCATCCGCAGAGATGTTAGTCTCGTAGATGGCCGGCACGCTCGTAGCTTCCTGCGTCATATCAGCAGGCATAGCGGTAGAGCAGCCAGAGATGAGAATTGCAGACAGAACTGCTCCGATAAGATTGGTCTTAGTCATAACTAAGTACCTCCTTTATAAAGATCTATCACGTCCCAGATTATGGTTGGTCCATGATTCGAACATTATGCCACAAACAGTTAAAAAAGTCAATGTACCCGTTAGGGTCCAGGACCTTTGCAACAAAATAGTTGGCAGTACTTGCCAACAAAAATAGGTAGTTCCATACTTAGAGTTGTCAAAAAACTAAACAGGAGACTACCTATGGCATATTGTACAGATAAAGCAATCGAAAGACAACGAGGAAAAGCGCTAAAAGAGATTTTCTATGAGCATCGTAGCGTTGCGCAAGTTGCGCGACGCTACGGAAGAAACAGGAGTACAATCTACCGATGGCTAGAAAAGTGGCGCGAGCTAAATAATTATCCAGACTTCAATAACTACGGAAGGCCGCGCAGGCTTCAGGGTGCCACTTTTCGTTTATCTAGCCTCAAATGGCTAGTGCCAACCCTATCTTCTGCTCCTAAAGTGCATCCGAATGCTTTAGACGAGTGCCTCGTGGCGCGCATCATTGCGACCAAGCTTGAGCTTGGTCGCAGCAATCTCGTAGTGTGGCTAGCCCTCCAGAACGAGAACACAGAGGCGAGTTTTTCGAGCGTCCGAAGAATTGTGCGGAGATACAAATTACAGAGAGTGAGACTTTATGGTAAGAAGTATTGGGCGAAGCATAATCCAAGGAGACCAGCCGCTGAATCTCCTGGAGATCTAGTTGAAGTGGATACTGTATTTCTAATGAACCATTTTGGCGGCAGAGATCTGTATATTACGAATATTATTGA
>JAFONX010000018.1 GCA_017418275.1 Candidatus Saccharimonadota bacterium
CATTATACCAGAACTACTATGCTTGGTCAAACGCGCCAAAATATATTAAAATAAAGCTAATGCTTATAAATATCATCCTCCTTGCAATCGGTCTTTTTGCACTGGTCAAAGCATCAGATGTTTTTGTTGATTCTGCATCTTCGTTCGCCATAAGCATGCGCGCGCCAAAAACTCTTATCGCGCTCACAATAGCCGCATTCGGTACCTGCGCGCCAGAATTAGCCATTTCCTTTAATTCGATTGCCGCACACAACTACGACATGACCCTCGCGAATGTCATTGGTTCTTGTATTGTAAACATCCTGCTCATAGTCGGCATCGCTACAATTGTTAATCCAATAAAAGTCAAAAACAAAATTATCAAAAACGAGCTCCCGCTCCTTGTTATTACGTCTTTGGCATTCTGTGTCGCCCTCAATGACTCGCTCTTTGGCAATTATAAAAACGGTCTCTCTCGTCTCGAAGCCGGCGCTTTCTTGTTTATCTTCGCTGCCTTTTTACTTTATATCGTCATAGCATACATTAAAAACAAGCCAAAGCCACGTGGCCGTCCACCAAAAGCCAAATACAGCCTATTCCGCTCTACGATATACATTATCATTACAATTTTCGTCATCGCTATCGCAAGCGACCTAACCGTAGATAATGCTGCTGCTTTAGCCGAAAAAATCGGCATCAGCGAAAAAATCATTTCTATGACCGTAATCGTTATAGGAACCTCATTACCAGAGCTAGTCATGACGGCCGGCGCCGCTAAAAAAGGCGAATTCGAGCTCGCTGTGGGTAACATTATCGGAACAAATATCTTTAATATCTGCATCGTACTTGGCCTGCCAATTATGCTCTATGGTGGCTTCGAATCTGAAAATTTCAACATCGTAGACTCAGTAGCCGTATTACTCGCCGCACTAACATATTACGTTTGTAGCCGCAGTGGTCAAAAACTCATTCGCGCCGAAGGCGTACTAATGGTTACAATCTTCCTCTGTTACTATGTTTACGTGCTTGCAAGCTAAAAACAGAAAAAGCATAACAATCTTGCATAATTAGTCAAAATATGATATAATCTACTCTGTTTTTCGCACTTTATAAAAAAAATAGAAAGGGGAGAGGTAAATGAGCAAAAATCGCTCAGATCCAATTAATTTTGGTGACCTTTCAGAGTTCAAAGAGACAGAAACCCTTAACGATGATTATGGGGACGGTTATTACGAAGAAGCATATGAAGATGATGCTTTATCAAAAAAAGCAAGCAGAGATGTTCTTGCACTCACAATAGCTTTTCTCGTTATCATTGTATTGTGTTTTGTAGCCGTAATAACCCTAAACACGCTGAGGGGCGGCTATAAGCCTCCCGTACTTGATATAAGCACTATAATAATAGGCACAGAAAGCTCAAAATCAAGTTCTACGCCACCAGAGTCAAAGGTAGCACCAAACAACCCGACAGAATCCAAGCCAGAAACCGAGACGGAAACTACAAGCTCAGATTCCGAATCTGACGCAGAGTCCAGTTCTTTGACCGAAGAGTCTAAAGAAGACTCGAAAAAGCCAGAATCCAGAGAAGAGACTATAGTTTCAAAGCCCGAGTCCTCCACGGAAAACAGTCAGGAGCTTACGAGCTCCACAATCGAGCCTGAACCCTCGGCCGAGACGAGCTATTTCGAAGCCGAGTCCTCAGCCGAGACAAGCTATTTTGAACCAGAGCCTGAAGAAGAGAGCTTAATAACAAACTCCGAATCAGGATACACAAACATCAGTCAGGAGCCTGATTTTTCCGAAGAAAACAATCCGGAAGAAGAAAGTTCAATGATATCTGAGACGGAGCCGACTTTCGACGAAGGCGTCATAGATCTGGACCCCGAGATTCCTGGAACTCAGGCGCCTTAATAATCCCCTCACAAAAATCCCGCACGAAAGTACGGGATTTTTTATTACTCAAATTACCTAACAAAAAATGAATGCTTGTGCTTCTTAAAAACCTATGGCATAATATAGACATGAATAATAATACTGCTATCTACGAAATCTTCACATGGCGTTAAGCCTGCAGTATTTTTCTTGACTTATATTTTACGATTATCACTAACCATCAGCCATTCGATTAAATCTTGCTCGTCTACAAAAATACGCGACAACAAACCGAATGATATAATATCCCTTAAGGAGTATCTATGAAAACAATTCTTACCGGCGTACGTGCCAACGAAGAACCTACAATCGGAAATTTCCTCGGCGCCTACATGCCAATGATTAATCTTGCGAAAAAATATGCAAATAATCCCGACTATCGCATCAATATGTTTGTGCCAGATTTGCATTCTTTCACAACACCAATCGACCATACTAAACTTTATAGCCAAGTTATTAAAGGTATCAAGTACTATCTAGCTGCGGGTTTGCCAATCGAAGCGGACAATGTCCATATCTACCGTCAGTCGCATGTGCCAGCCCACAGCGAGCTTGCTTGGATATTAGATTGCTTCACGCCCTTCGGCGAAGCTAGCCGTATGACACAGTTTAAAGAAAAATCCGAAGAACACCGCGATGCTGTTTCGGTCGGACTCTTCAACTATCCTGTCCTTATGGCCGCAGATATCTTGTTGTATGACGCCAATTATATCCCCCTTGGCGAAGACCAATTTCAACACCTCGAACTCGCACGCAACATCGCCATCCGTATGAATAATAAGTTCGAAAAAGAACTATTCACGATTCCAGAAGACGAGAAATCCCAGGTAAAATTCATGGGACTAGATAAAAGTCTCAATATTCCTTCGCAAGACGATTCAACCATAATGATAGGCAAAGGCCTTCGCATTCGCTCACTCACTGAACCGACCAAGAAAATGAGTAAAAGTAGTGCTAATGCGAAATCTAAAATTTGCTTAAACGACGATCCAAAAGTCGCAATGAAGAAAATCATGAGCGCTACCACGGATAGCGATGGCGTTATCCGCTTCGACATGGTCCTCAAGCCAGGCATTAGTAATCTTATGCTAATCGAAGCTCTTATCAATAACCAGAAACTGCAAGATATCATTTCGGATTTTGCGGGCCAAACCATGTATGGAGACCTCAAAAAGAGAGTTGCCGACAGTATTTTCCACTTCCTCAGTGATTTTCAAGAAAAAGTTGCAAAAATTAGCGACGAGGATGTCGAGAAGATTCTCGAAGATGGCGAAAACTACGCCAGAGAAGTATCCAATCAGAAGCTTCGCACCGTACAAAAAGCCGTTGGCTTACGCAAATAACTACAAAAGCGCCGCACACTGAACGGCGCTTTTTGTAGTGAAAATATGATAAAATCTGCTTATGATAAGCCTCGATTTTGTCGCCGATATCATTATCACTTTTTTCGTTTTTTCATTTTGTGGCTGGCTTTTCGAGTGTGCCATTAGCCTCTTTCGCGATCACGAGCTAGTCAACCGTGGCTTTTTGAATGGCCCGTATTGCCCGATTTACGGCTGCGGCGCAATGCTTTTCTTGCTCATCATGCTCTGGACAGACCGCCCACTCGAGCTTTTCTTCTTTGGCGGACTTTTTGCCTGCACCTTGGAGTATATCACCTCATGGTTCATGGAGAAAATCTACAAAGCACGTTGGTGGGATTACAGCAACTGGCCTTTTAATATTAACGGCCGCGTTTGCCTCTATGGATTCTTAACCTTCGGCGCTTTTTCTGCACTCATGCCTTTTATTAAAAAGGGAATAGACTGGCTGGTCGCTCTCATTCCAGACAATCATCACATCACGATCGCGTTAATATTACTTATCATTTTCATTATTGATTTTATCTATTCCAACCATGTCATCGCGAAATTCAACCGCACCCTGCGTAAAATTCAAAAACAGCTCAATGCAAACTTCCCAATCAATATTATTAACCGAGGCAAACGTCGCGTACTTTATCTTAAGCTAGGCAAAAACAAGGTTAGCCTTCTCACTTGGCAACAACGCCGCCTTCTGAACGCGTTCCCAGACTTCAAATCAAAATATGACAAAGCCCTTAAAGCAGTTACGACCAAGAATAAAGAGCGCATAGATCGTTTCCAGAAAAATCGCTTTAAACCAATCACAAACGAAGAACTTTCTCGCGCCAAAGCCAAGGCAAAACGCGAAGGCAAAAAATATATCGACGAGCGTAAAAGTAATAAATACTAGATAATATTTTCGCCTAGCCGTCAAACCAAAAATAAGGTATAATATCTGCATGAGCAAAAAGTTCAGTAAACCAGAATTATCCCGCAAGATTAATGGCGACATTCCTTTTGATGAGCCAAAAAATCAAAAAACTGAAACCAATACCGAACGCCTAGATATCGCTTTGTTGAACTTTTACCCTTATACACGCGGCGAACTACAAAAGTTTATCAAACTCGGTCTCGTTAAAGTAAATGGCAAAGTCCAAACCATCGCCAGCACGCCAGTTGCCGAAGAAGACGAATTAATTCTCGAAGAGCCTAAAACCACAACCGAAAGACCGCCAGTCATTTACGAAGACGACAACGTAATTATCTTTAATAAACCTGCTGGTATGCTCTCTATGAAAAAGGGTGCGTATCTTCCAGAAACGTCAATTGATGATTTTGGTGAGCTCGCGCATCGTCTCGACCGCGACACATCCGGCGTCATTGCTGTCGCCAAAAACCCTGAGGCAAAAGGTTTTTTGCAAAAGCAATTCCAAGAGCGTCACGCGCATAAAATATATTACGCTATCGTCGAAGGCGAACCGAAACAATCGCACGCTATTATTAGCGTTCCCCTCACACGCAATCTCAAATATCCGACCACCTTCATTCCGGGCCCAGACGGCAGGGAAGCTATTACAGAATATAAGGTGCTCGAAAGTAAAAACGGTCTATCCCTTATAGAACTAAAGCCAAAAACTGGTCGCACCCACCAGCTCCGCATTCATATGAATTACATCGGTTGTCCAATTCTTGGCGACAAAGTTTACAACCCAAAAGGTCGCAAAGCCGACCGCATGTATCTACACGCCGCCAGCCTCGAAATCACTATTCCGGGCAAACCACACAACGAACGCAAAATTTTCAAAGCAGACCTACCAAACGAGTTCAATAAATACTTCGAGACGAAATAATGCATTTTGATGGCGTAGATAAAATCAAGAAACTCGCGCTTGCTAGCGGTTTTAGCATTTTTACACTTCCAACCACCATCGACCAGACCACAATTTTACCAAAGGCTGTCCACATCGCTCCGCTCAAAGACGAGAACAGCATTAAAATCGAACAGGTCAAAGAAGTTAACGAGCTTACAAGCTCCAAACAAACAAACGAGTTCTTTTTAGTTGTCGAACAATCAGAGCTGCTCACAACTAGCGCCGCCAACTCTTTGCTCAAGCAACTCGAAGAACCAGGAAACAAGCTCCACTATATTTTTCTCACAACGAATCCAAACCTTATTTTACAAACCATTAAATCCCGTGCTTTTTGCTACGTTTTAAACACGCCTCCATTCAATCCAGAATCTATCGATATCAAAATGCGCGCCAAAGTTAAAGAGCTAATTCAAGCTCAGCCAAAAGACCTCAAAGACATTATTGATCCATACACTAAAGACAAGAAAACCGGTCGCCTCAAGGCTATCGAGTTTACTCGTTGCGCGTCACAACTTTGTCTCGAAAGCTATTACAAAACTGGCAATAAAATCTTCCTAGATAAAGCACAAAAGGCCGCCGCCGCCTGCCAGGCCATAACAGAGAACGGCAACATTCGCATCCAGTTCATTGCGAATATGCTTTAAGCTCGGAGTATGATATAATAAACCTATGTTAGCAGCAGTGCTTATTCTTATTTTATGTTTGTTCGTAGCTTTTTTCATTCCAAATTATCACGACATGAAGCGCGAAAAAGAAGCTGAAGCCAGCAATCAGACCAAGAAGCTTTGGCGCGTCGTCCAAACCTCACTCCGCGAGAAAAAACCAGCTCGTGCCGAAAAAGCCCTCCTTACAATTTTGAAGTTCGATGAAAAGAACGCCGCCGCATACAACCGCCTCGGTATTATTTACGCCAAAGACAAACATTTTGACGAAGCGATTGAGTGTTTCGAGATTGCACAGAGTCTAGACAATAACGCATCCAGCCTTCATAACGTTGGCCTCATTTATTACGAAACAGGTAACTTCGAAAAAGCCGTTCAGGCCTTTGAGCATGCTATCGAAATTGACGGTGGCGAACCAGCACGCTACATCGCCTATGCCAAGGCTCTCGAAAAAGTAGGCAAGCGTAGTAAAGCCGTCGAATCTCTCGAAAGTGCCTTCGAGCTGAATCCAGACGAAAATGTACTTAAGCATTTGCTAGAACTGTACGAAAACGCCGGCGACGAAGAAAAGATCAAAGCTACAAAGCAGCGCATCACGAGACTTATGAACAAGAAGCGTACTTTGCTTGGTTATAATATCGACGACACTAGCGCCAAAACCGTTAAGAGCGCACGCTCAGATAAAGAAAACGCCCGTGCCTCAGCACGCGCCGCTAAGATTCTTGCGCAAGCCGAAGCCAAGAAACGCAAAGCCGAAGAACAAGCCGCCAAGCGTCAAAAAGCCAACGAAATCGCAGTAAAAAAGAAAGCCGCCGCAGAACAAGCCAAGCAAAAGAAGCTAGCCGCCAAGAGCGAGAGAAACGCTTCGCGTGCTGCAAAAAAGCTCGCAACCAGCAATACGCAGAAAGCACGACTAAAAAACTTTTCAAAAACAAAAAAATAGGGTAGAATATACCCATACGCCGCAATAGCTCAGTTGGTAGAGCAGCCGCCTTGTAAGCGGCAGGTCATCAGTTCAAGTCTGATTTGCGGCTCCAGAGGATTAATACAAGCAAACCCGCACGCAAGTGCGGTTCTTTTTAGGCCTAAAAATCTTTGAGGAATATTTATATTTCAAAAAGGTTTTTAGGGTTAAAAAGAATGGCGATGCTTTGCATCGCGGAGTTTGTTTTGTATTAAATCCGAGTTGCACGCAAATATCTGCAAAGCGGATATTTGCTCTATGATTTTACCCCTTGACTTTTTATATATAAATGCTACAATAGGTTTATCGCACCTTAAGAATCAGGTTTTTAGACAATCTACGACTCGTCCTGGACGGTTATATACTTTTCAGAACGAGTCGCAGATTACCTTACGAAAGGGTACGGCGGCCACTATTCTACGATCGCGAGATCTAAAAGAGCAGGAGGACTTCATCATGAAAGATCCTAAAAACAGCACAAACCCCATCCGCCCCAGCTATGCAAAGCCCGAACTCGTCAGAGACGTCTCCACGAGCGAAGTCTACAAGCGCTATGTCGAGAACAGAATGAACTGGGATTTTGAACCGCGCAAGTTCATAGTAAAAACACTTAGCAGCGGTCGAATCTCTACTCTCTCAGCTCTGAAATGCTTCAATTATCTAACAAATGGCTACCTCGACTGCGTCAATGTAGTCGAGGGCACAATGAACCCCAAAGTGAGCGAGGAGAAACTCCTCTACATGGAGGAGCACATAGCAGACACCTTCGACTTCACAAACAGACTGGTTGAAGAGCTCAGCATAAGCCGGCTGGCCAGAATGCATCCGATCATCATCCTTACCATCAACGACATCTACGGCCGTTATGGCGAGAAGGACTTTGACGGCGGGTACGCAGTCGAGCTCAAAGAAAGACTCGGCCACTTCGCGGAAATTCTTAAGACTCACGATTGGGAGTCAGAGTTCCCCAATGCTTCAAAAGAAGCTAGAGGGCTCTTTGCTTACCTTACTTCAGAAACCTGATCCAAAAGATCCCCCGACATCGTTCGGGGGATTTATATTTGGTGCGAACACTTGACAATATATTCTTTCGTTTTATAATATATACATTATTTCCTTAAGGGGGCATGCAAAGTGAAAAATTGCACTTTAAAAATCTCAGGCTATTTACTCAAGGAGGAAATCCATATCCAATGCTTTGACATGGGGCTCTTCTCTGAGCGACAAGAAGCAAACAAAAAGTGGCTTATATGCTTCGATTCGGAAACCAACACGGCTACAATAGATCACGCTATGCCGAACTGGTACGCCAAGCTCGCCATCCTTGCAGAAGCCGCCGCAGAAGGCATGGTCCGTAGGCGCGATCTCGACTGCCTTATAAATAGCAGTAGCTCAAAACGAGTCGCGGCAGAAAAATACTGCCTCACAAAAACCGAAAAGCACCGCAAAATTTGGCTCGAAGCCAGAAAGTACTATTACAACTTCTTGCTCAACCAAAAATCAAGCGAGCAAAGCAAAGCCGAGTATGAAGAAGCCCTGCGCTATATCGAAGACCGCTTAGCAAAGGACGGCGACGATGTTGTCACCGAATATCCGTACTCTTCCAGCAAAGCATACGAAACCAACTACAGCTTAACGTCTTTCGAAAAGTTTGCTAAACACGAAAACCGCAAGTGGCTGGTCTATTATGCAACCGATGGTAGAGTATTCTTGGACGAAACGTCGCCAAAATGGTATCGCCGGATCGCAAGCCTCTCGGAGGAAATCTGCATGGCAGAAAAATATCCAGAACTCATGGAGGGGTACAGTTGGACAGACAGTGACCATTTCGATGCAGCAGTCGAGGCAATGATTATCGACAGATTCACAAGCAGACTGACTCGCAAAAACTATATCGAAGCCAGAATCCAGATGTTTACCCTGATTCGCGACACTAAGCTCAATACCATACCTGCTATCCAAATCGCACTCGATTATCTGATTGAGCAGCAAAAAGCCGAAGCCTGAGAAACCAAGCCCGCAGCAATGCGGGCTTTTCTTTTACTCTTTATTTTTATCCAAATCTTTGTTAAAATAGTTCTATCGCTGGGATAGCGAAGTGGTCAAACGCATCAGACTGTAAATCTGCCGGCATACGCCTTCGTAGGTTCGACTCCTACTCCCAGCACCATTTTGGAAATAAAATGACTCCGAAAGGAGTCTTTTTTAGTTTCAAAACCATGTTAGGAGTAGGAGGCGAACCGAGGTTCGGACGAAGCAGGAGCCGAGCGAAAACAGAGAAGTATTCATGCTTCGGATTTTCCGAGGCGACACCCTGAGTCTAGCAAAATTTCTTTAGAAATTTTGCGCTCTCCTACTCCCAGCACCATTTTGAAAAAATCGGCTCCGAAAGGAGTCTTTTTTAGTCACAAAAACCAATTGCCGAATATTACTATAATAATTACAACAACAATAGCAAATACTATAAAAATGGAAATTCCAAACAAAAGCAAGAAGACGGTCATAACAATTCAATATTCAATACTAGTAATGGTAGCGATTATAGTTTTTGTGCTTTTTATGAGCACATTATTAAATATAGATCTATCGCGTTATCAAACTAGCATAAATAATGTAATCAAAATAATTGCCGCCATCCGTATTGCTACTTGCTATAATAAAATCATAAGCAGGAAGAATCATGGACAAGAATGAAGCCTTGAAGAAGATCAATTCGCGCCTTATTGTAGAATATTTTTTATTCGCCATAACAATCATCGATACCTTAATATACGCCTACAGTGCATCCGTAGCCAAAGGACCATTCTTTGGTTCTCAAGGGAATGGCTGGTTTGGCGTAGCTATAATATCAATGGTTTTAACTATACCTTTAACCATAATCTCTTGCGTAATCACACCAATAATCGTTCGTGTTATATCAAAAAAAGAATTCAAAGTACTCGACAAGAAGACACAAAATATTGCAGAGCTAAAAATCGCCGTACCAACTATAGCGCTCGTGATAATCTTAGCAGTCTTAAACCTATAACAAACCCAAACACAACCTCACCTATATTGCATATCGGCGAGGTTTTTCGCTAAAATAACCCTATGCACGCAATAATTCGTCTCGGTAACGGCAAATACTACACCTCCGCTATTTTTGGTCGCTACAAAGGAGAAGGCGACAATTACGGTACGGATATTTTTATCGTGTATAACCAAGCCAAAGACAAACTCATTGCCTTACCCCAAATCAGCTATGGCGAAGACAATATTATTCATACCAATCTAATCATCTTCGACACACATGACATTTCTTGGAAATTCAGCTATGGAGCCAGACGTTATGGTTTCGTAAGCTTTTTAAACCGCGAAAAAGCAATGCAAATCATCCAAACTGGTAGATTTCCGTCAGGTACAAATATCGAATCGCGCTGTAGGCAAGAAGACGAATCGCTGCAATACAAAAAGTGGCACAAGATTCGTACTACCGCCGACATTAAAAACCTCATGGAAGCCACTGGCGGTTTTCATGACGCCTATGTCAAAGAATGTAAAAAAGAAAAACAGACTGGCGATATCTTTGTAAGATTCAGCGGTATCTGGGGAACGGACCTCGAAATGGTTTTTCAAGGCGAAGCAAAATGTCATCTGCACGACCCAGAAGAATCCGAGCCATGGTGGTTTGACGCAAAACTCCAAAAATTCCAAGGTAAATATTATTTATTTGATTCTGCCGATGCTTCTATTACAGAATTCGACAATTGGAGCACAGATTGTTTTTGTGCTAAAGAAGTTTATTATCACATCGTTCCAAGATAGTTGACATTTTGCAAAAAAAGTGCAAAAATAGTACTCGTGTTGCTCGACAATAGTCGAAAACATGCTATTTTGAGGAGGTGAAAGTATGAAGAAGCTTATCGTTACAATCTTTGCAGGCATAGCCTGTGCCGCAGCCGTAGTATGTATCGCCATGAAGCTTCAGGACATCTACTATATGTGTAAGTGTCTCGGAGTCGAAGACGAAGATGCCGAAGCCGGCACACCCAAATACAGCCCCAAAGAAGAAACACCCGACAATCCCCCCAGCGAAAAAAGCTAAGCATAAGCCCACCACACAAATCCTCTAATTTGCCCTCAATTTATAGAGGATCGCCATCCCCCAGCCCTTGGGGGATTTTTCTTGCTATAATAATAATATATGCTTAAGCTTGTAAAAGATATTAAAGACCTACCCAAGGCCGACGGACGTTGGCTTTTGATTTGGTTCATAATATATCTCAGTTTTCTTTTGCTCGACACTTTTATTCCAAATTACCAAGGCACCGCCATTATAAAATATGTAGGTATATTTCTCTGTATTGTATATGCCTATCAAAAATATCACAGCGATACCGCTCTAATTCTTGCCTTATTATTTACCTTTCTAGCCGACACAATCTTAGTATGGACCCGCTACGAGATTATGGGCGTTTTCTGTTTTTGCATCGCCCAAACTGCGCATCTTATTCGTCTAAATCGCCGCTACGCCGCAAATATTAAACTGCTCGTTTTAATTCTATCGGCCATCCTTCTCTTAGCACTCATCCTTAAATCACCACCAATTTACGCGATTTCCTGTGTTTACATTATTTTGCTAGTCACAAATTTCATTCTAGCCATCAAAGATTATCACAAGAATAAAGCAAACGTTCATTCGCGCTATGGTTTCTATGGTTTTCAACTTTTCATTTGTTGTGACATTTGTGTAGCGCTACGGCACCTCATGATGGATGGCCTCCTAGGCAACGCTATGCTACCTCTAATTAATTATCTTATCTGGGTCTTTTACTATCCTTCACAAGTTTTAATCGCCAACAGCTCAGACAAGAAACCGACACCCCTAAAACGCGCCTCTACGAAATTGCAAAAAGAACCAGAATAGAGTAAACTCAATATATATATATGAACGGGAAGTCAAAGCCTTACGCTATCTTAGTTTTCGGCGCTCCAATGAGCGGTAAGACTACTTTTGCAGAAAAATTCAGCGAAAAATTCAACGCACCATTTCTTAACCTTTCAGAGCTCCACGAGCAATACCGTCTCAGCCGTAAAGTAGCTCAAATCTTGATAACCCAAATCGCAAAGTGCAAGCAAACCCTGATTATCGAAGGCGCCATCGACAGCGAACGCCAGCGCAACGAAATCCGTGAACTTCTCGTCAAATCTGGCTATCAACCAGTCTTAGTCTGGGTCCAAACCGATCTCAACGCTATTAAAAGCCGTATGCGTCGCAAATATACTAAAGCTTCAGAAGCCAAGGCTGCTCTCGAAGAGTCTTATCGCAAAATCGAAGCTCCAGCAGATTACGAAGACCCTATCGTGATTTCCGGCAAGCACATGTTCCAGACACAGTGCCGCAATATCTTAACCGGCATCTCGGACCGCCGCAAAAACACAAGCAGATAATGTCTATAGTTGACCCCGAGTTCGGAGAAATCAAAATCCGAAAAAGCGCGTGGGCAAAATACATCAAGTTTTCAATTGATACTTCTGGCAAATTAGCAATCTCTACGCCCACTAATTGTAGCGAAAAATATGTCAAAAAAATCCTAGAAAAAAATCGCACAAAGATTCGTGATTCTTTACCAGTCAAAGATCCTAATTTACAACGCGCACGAGATGCACAAAAGAAAATCCTCACCAAAAAAGCGAAGGAGTACCTGCCGTACCGCCTGGATTTTTGGGCCAAAAAATTCGGCTACGAATATAAACAATTAAGGTTTTCGCACGCTAATACACGTTGGGGAAGCCGATCAAGTTCTGGCACCATTTCGCTCAATATCGGACTTATGAAACTCCCCGAAGCACTCAGAGATTATGTCATTATTCATGAACTAGCACACATTAATCATATGGACCATTCCACCGCATTTTGGGCAGAGGTAGGCGCGCACGACCCGCATTACAAATATCACGAAAAAGCTCTAAAACACTATACGCCAGGAGTATAACCCTATCATTTCACCACGAAAATAGGTAAATATGTTCACCCGTGCTACAATATAAGCATGAACACGATTTCGGATCTTATTGGCCCGTTATATCAAAAACTTCTTGCAATCTGCAGCAAATATGACATCTCTTTAGATTTAGATATCCAAGATCCATCGCTGGCTTTCGATGATCTTTCGCAGGTTAGTGAATTTTTGCGTTTACAACTGTTACGCGCAATCAAAAATTGTACACCAGGCGACAAAATTACAATTACTGAACAACATAACGACAAGCAGGTACGCTTTAGTGTCAAAGATAGCGGCAAAACCCTAGACGCAAAAACCCAACAAGAATTACGCGACCAAGATTACGAAGTACGCTCGCGCTACGGTTACGATAACATCGTCACGATTAAATTTGACATCGTTTAAATTAAGAAGTCCGGATAAAGCATCCGCCCTACAAAACGCACACAACGCCACACTTTTAGCGCACCACCACAAGCTGCAAAACTCAAAATAATTAGCAAAACACAGGCTAATCTAATTTTTAAACAATTCATTAAAGTCTCCTTTTTATTAGTAATTATTTTTTGATAAGAAAAATAAAAACAAACTTTGTAAAATTTTACAATCATAAGCGAGCAAAAATAAAAATCTTTAACAAAAAATTAAAAAAATGCTACAATAGCGATTAACTCAAAAAGCTACGTATCTGGAACCGCGCCGCCCGATGAGTAAATTACATCTTGCGCACTTCGAGCGCAAAACCACCGCCAGGCGCCATATAAATCTCTAGACGATCGCCCTTACGCACGACGATTTCTTCTACAACATGCCCCAACTGATTATCGCGATAATGCGCATCATCTGAATCGCGATATAACTTTGCCTTATAGTTTGCACCTTCCTCAAGAAAATCAAAACTCAAAACTATCCGCCTACCATTTTCATCGGTTACACCACCGATATACCAATCCGAACGATTCCAAGCTTGCCTTGCAACGACATAATACTTTCCAATCTCGCCCATCAGGGGCAAAGTCTTTTCCCAACTTACTGGGACATTCCTGATAAATTCAAAGAGGTCAGGGAAGTTTTCTTCATAAAATCTCGGTCGATCCGCTGCCATTTGCATTCCAGAATAAATCGTGACATAATACGCAATCTGACGCGTAATGGTTGTAGCTACACGTTTCGTCGGATTACAAACATCAAACAAACCACTCGTATAATCCATACCGCCCGCTAAAAGCCTGGTGTATGGCAAGAAACAAGTATGCGAAGGAGACAAAGCTCCGCCTTCATACTCCTGACCGCGCGCCCCTTCACGCGTCAGCAGATTCGGCCAAGTACGCTCAATACCCGTACTCTTAATCGGCTCATGAACATCAAGCATAATACCATAACTAGCTGCCAACTCTAGCGCATACTGATAATGCATCACGCCAAGCTGTGAATGATGATACTCACGCTTATCATTAATCATCATATGCGAGCCCGCATAACCAGATTTGATATACTTTACACCATGCTCAAGCATGTATTTGTAAGCATCATCAATCTGACGCTCATAATTATCAATAAAACCGACCGTTTCGTGATGACCAACAATCTCAACGCCTTTCTCGCGCGCATAGCGACAAACTTCATCCATATCAAAATCCGGCGTTGGATCCATAAACTTATTGTTTACGCCATTTTGCAACCAGTCACCTTCCCAAGCATCATTCCAACCTTCAATCAATAGCCCCGGAATGCCCAACCTTTCGCAATAATCGATGTACTCCTTGGCGTGCTCAGTTGTAGCACCATGACGATCGCTCGGCGCCCAAGTCCACTCACCCACAAACATCGCCCACCAAATACCAAGGAATTTTATCGGCTTTACCCAAGAGAAATCCTCGCGCGGTGCCGGATTTAAATTCAACATCAAACGGCTCGTCGTAAGCTCGATTGCGCTATCCGCTACAATAAGCATGCGCCACGGCGTATTGAACGGCAAACTCACATGTGCGCGCGTACCGTCCGACAGCGGCGTAATATCCGCTTGAAGAGCACGATTATTCATCTTTACATTCATGCCGCCATAGTTATACAGACAAGCCTCATGCACGGCCACAAAGAAACCCGCAGTTGTCTGAATTGTAAGTGGCGTATGTACCGAATCACGTAACTCAAAAACCGGCTTCTCCAGATAACAATACTCATAACGATCCGGCTGATAGGCGTTAATACTCCAAGAACGATCATTCGAATTAAAGGCAAACTCTGTCAATTCATCCGTAATCACCATCTTAGACATCAAAGGTTGCGCTGGCACTTCATAGCGAAAAGCCACACCATCATCATATGCGCGAAAACGCAAAGTCAAAAGACGTGCAGGCTTGATTACTTCTTCGAGATAAATTACCGTCTCAGTATAATTATCACGAATAAAATGCTCCTCGCCCCAATACGCTTCCCAGGTTTCATCCTTCTGCTTCGTAAACGCCCGCACCACGCTCATACCACGGTCAAGCGAAGCACTATCGCGTAAATTTAAACCAAGTCGAGAATTATGCACGACAGGCTTACCATCTTTGGCGACAGAGTAGAACATCTCGCCTCGGCTCAACACAAAAGTAATAACCAGGCGACCATTTGGAGAAGTCGTCTCAAAAACAGCATCCGTTTTAGCTTTCTTGAAGATTTTATTCAGAAGCCCCACGCATCTTCCTTTTCATATTTACATTATTATACCATAATCTTGCTTATGCTATATTTATATCAATGCAGTGGATAGTTTTTTGCTTAATTGCAGCCTTCGTGTTTTCAATCAGCGTTTTTATCGATAATTATCTTACCGATGTTATTTTTAAAGGCAGAACTCCCCAAGCCATTAAGGCTATCGATTGCGTCTTATATGCAGTCCTGGCCATCATTATTGCTGCCGTTTTCGGGATAGAATCAGCCCCACTCCCAATTATCGTACTAGCCCTCGCTTCCGGTATGATTACCTCTTTTTCGTCAATTTTTTATTATCTTGCACTCCGCGACGAAGAAGCTACTACTGCCTCAATATTCTTCCAGGTTATCCCAGTTCTATGCATTATTGCCGACTTTGTTATTCTGGGTCATTCTATTACGATTCAACAAATCTGCGGTTTTATTCTAGTTCTTCTTGCGCCTATTATCATAACAATAGCTAGGCGTCACAAAAAATCACGCAAACTCGAGCTAAAAGTCTTCGGCTTTTTCATGCTTTATGTGATTTTGCATACAATTGGAAACATCGGCTACGCAAAAGCCGAGCAATATAATCCAGATGCAATGACCTTGTTCTTCTGGTTTATCGTCGGGCGTGCTATCTTTGACACTATCTGTACATTTTTCATACCAAAATTCCGCAAACGCCTCAAACAAGTTATCAAAAAAGACGGAGCAAAATTCGTTCTGCTCGCCGCAACTACCCTCGGTCTTACTGCCCTTGGCGACTTCCTCGTACGCTATAGCTACAACTTTACAACCACGTCGCTAGCGACCGCTCTATCTAATGCTTCAGAGCTAATCGTCACTTTTATCTTAGGTATCATCCTTACAATCATCTGGCCGAAGTTCGGCAGAGAAAAACTAAACCGCCATATTGTCATATCTCACCTTATAGCCGTCATTCTAATTGTAATCGGTATAATTTTGGCTAACTAATTTTTCTTATGTTAAACTAAAACTATCATGCAAATAGCGAACGTTTTCGTGCCAGGAGCAATCATTTCAATCATCTTAGGATTATTGGTCTGCTTCTTTGGGTACAAAATTAAAAAAATCGCCTTCTTTATTATAGGCTTCATTATCGGCTATAATCTTGGACTCAAAATACCACCAGAATGGTATGTAGGCAACGACATTATTACGGCAATTTTGCCGTTCTTGACCGGTATTTTCCTATCGCTAATTGCGCTCACGGCTGAAAAAATCTGCGTTTCGCTCATTGTGGGAATATTTGTATTCTTCGCCGCAATTAATTTTCAGGGCGGCATTTTCTCGGCACAAACAATTATAATCGCTGCTATTGCCGCCGCCATCGCCGGATGCATTGCGGGCTTCATGGTTAAACCTGCCTCAATTATCGCGACCGCCATTATTGGTGCGTATTATGTCGGCATCAATAGCGTGGGTCTTAATATTCCATATGTTACCTATATACCGTTTTCCTATATAATCACCAGCATCCTTGCTGTGCTTGGCATGATATTTCAATTCAAGAAAAACAAAGGACTGGAATAAGTCAAAAAGAAGCTCCCCTAAAAGGAGCTTCTTTTTTAATTATTAACTCTTAATGTAGCTTCGCCTATTCGATCCGCACAACTTTTAATCACATCAAGCAAGAGCTTGCGCGTATCTTCAGCTACCGAATTGATATTCGATATTACTTTTACTACTTTTTTCGGATCGCGGAAATCTATAGTCTTGTTTATGTCACATTCATAAAGAAAGTCAAAACATTCATTCACGAAAGCTAAGCGTTCCTCATCAGTATGTTGGTCCAACCATTCAACGATCGCATCATTTAAGGCCCTAGAGCGAGGCGTTAAAACCGAACGACGAAACTTATCATCTATCACTTCCCACGTTGTTGGAATATGTGCAAACACGCCTACCTGATTAGAGCGAATTACAAAATCCTCATCTTGCCGAAGCATCATCCCGACAATACTATTCTGTGGCACAATATGCTTGTATTTCGCACGAATTGATTTGTATTCTTTTGACAGAAGCTCTCGCTTACGCAGACCAGGCCCATCGTTGCTATAAATCAAACGAATCTTCTTGCGGCGCATTGGTGTAGTCATTAGGGCAGAGACGAGCGCAGTATTGCCACCCTTCGAATGTCCACCCAAGATTACCGACGGCCCAGAAAGCTTGATATGCTTCTTTAGATAATCTGCGGCCAAGACATGCGATGAAACAGGATAATAACAAGCTAGCAAAGCATCCTCTTTCCAACCACCAATCGAATGATCTGTACCCTCAAAACATATATAATCCAAAAGACTAGTAATATGAAAAATCATCGCGCCAAACTGCGTATCTTCGTCAGCTAAATAGACATAATCGGACACGGTAATATTCGCAAAGCGCGGCGCGTCGATTAATTCTTTCGCCACGGAATAAACACCTTTCATAGCAAGACCGTAGCGGCTAGCTTGCTTATATGTCATAGATTTTAAGAATTCCGACAAGGCGTCCGCCAAACGAACCCCTTCGGAAGACTCTGCACCATATTTACCTAAATCAATATAGGCAAGAAGCGACAAAATAGCATTATCCACGTCATTGAAACGCTTCTTCGAAAAACTAACGCCACCATATTTATGGATATAATCAACTATTGTTGCCATATTCTACATATTATACCACTTAGGCATGATGATAAGGGTGCCCCAGATAAATCTCCTGCGCACGATAGATTTGTTCCGCAAGAATTAGACGACAAATTTGATGCGGGAAGACAAGTTTCGAAAAACTCCAAACCAAATCCGCCCGCGCCTGCATTTCTGGCGAGAAGTGCCCAAAAGCACCACCAATTACAAAAACAATTGTTTTTGCCGATTCGAGAGCTATAGACATTTTTTCAGACAATTCTGGCGAACTCAAGATTTTACCACGCTCATCAAGTAAGATTACATAGTTATCTTTATCTAGCGCCAAAACTTTTGAATCCAGCTCCGATTCCTCGACAAACTGCCAAGTAAGATCAAAAGGCTTACGCAAGCGCTTCTCGTATTCCACACATGCTTCTTGGAGCCAATCTTTATTTTTCTTACCGCCAGCAATAATCCTAATCATACCAACAGTATAACATCGAGCACCCCGAAGGCAGCCAGTGAAACGCCAAAATGCTATACTAAAACTATGAAAAACGCAAATCCACTACTAGCAAAACTCTTTATTTTTACGGCCTTCTTGCTCGGTTTCTCCGTCGTTTTAAATATCTGGGTTAGTACTGAGTTTGCCCACCTCAGCAAAGAGTATCAGGCAATCCGGTATGGCACCAAAGCCGAAGGCGAGAATCAAGGCGACGAAATCGAACGCAAATGGCTCGTTAAACGCGAAAACATTCCATATAATCTTGAGAAAAAGGCCGATATTTTCGAAATCACCCAAACTTATCTAAACTATTCGCCAGAAATCCGCGTGCGGAATATTTCAGACCAACGATATATGATGGCTATAAAAACCGGCCTTACCGAAGAGCAGGGCTTAACGCGCGACGAACGTCAGTACGACCTCACAAAAGAAGAGTATGAGCATCTACTTAGTAAGCAAGAGGGCAACACGATTTACAAAACCCGTTACCAAATCAAAGTAGATAATTACCAATACGCCTTCGACTACTTTCATGAGCAACTTGACGGTCTAACTTATATCGAAATTGAGTTCCCGAGCGAAGAAGAAGCCAATAACTTCCAGACCCCAGACTGGTTTGGTAAGGACGTCACAAACGAAAAGAAATACAAAAACCAAAGCCTCGCTCAATATGGCATTCCAGCTAGCTTCGTAGAAGATAATAAAGAATAAACAAACTACCAGAATTACCCCCATTATTATCTTCTTTTACGCAACCCTATCTATAAAAGCCACCCAAAGGAAATTCTTTCTGTTGCATTTTACGACCTTATCTGTTATAATAACCTCAGTTACCAAAGACAGCGGCGGTCTGAAAAGACTTAATCATGCCGCCGAGGATCATATCTTGTATATATTCTTGGTGACGTTCTGTAGAATTCCATTTTGCAGTTTTAACAATCTGGCTACAACTAAACCAAAAGGAGATTTCTATCTATGGCAATTAGCAAAGATAAGAAACAACAATTGGTTGCCGACTTAAACGAGCTTCTCAGCGACGCTAAGATGACAGTTTTTGCAAAGTATCAGGGCCTTACGGTCGCCGAAATGCAAGAACTTCGCAAGGCCGCTCGCGAGAACGACGTAAAAATTAAGATTGTCAAAAACCGCCTCGTCCGTGTCGCCATGGGCGAAATCGCAGTTTACAAAGACACCGACACAAGCGCACTTGAAGGTCAGCTTCTTTACGCCGTTTCTAACAACGACGAAGTTGCTCCAGCTCAGGTTCTAGCAAAGTTCGCCAAGGACCACGCTGCTCTCGAGCTCAAAGGTGCTTTCTCTGGTGATGGTAAAGCTCTCAACGAACAGGATGTCGTTGCGCTCTCCAAGCTCCCAAGCAAGGAACAGCTCATCGGTCAGGTCGTCGACATGCTTCTCAGCCCAGTCAACGATGTCACGAATGCACTTTCTGGCAATCTTCACGCCTTGCTCGACGGTATCGCCGACAAAGCAACCAATTAATTGTATTTATACAAATTCCCGGGTGGGAACTAAATAACAAATTTTAACTATAAAGGAGTCTAAAATGGCTGCTGATGTAAAGAAATTAGCAGAGGAATTGGTTAAGCTCACCGTCCTCGAAGTTAACGAGCTTAAGAACGTCCTTAAGGACGAATATGGCATCGAGCCAGCTGCTGCTGTTGCTGCAGTTGCTGCTGCCCCAGCTGAAGGTGGCGCTGCCGCCGAAGAAAAGAGCGAATTTGATGTTGTCTTGAAAGACGCCGGTACACAGAAGATCGCCGTCATCAAGGCCGTCAAGGAAGCTACTGGTCTTGGTCTTGGTGAGGCTAAGGCTATCGTTGATGGTGCTCCAGCTACCGTCAAGGAAAAGGTTGCTAAGGATGAAGCCGAAGCTCTCAAGAAGAGCCTCGAAGAAGCCGGCGCAACTGTCGAACTCGCTTAAGTTATCAAACATTAGCCAGATTGTTACAAAATCGAGCCCAAGCGGGCTCTTTTTTGCGCTTTACCAAAGTGATAGTTGACAAAAATAAGCATATGTGCTATAATATAATTCATACGTGACGACTGCGTTCTCAGCCGAATTTAATCCGAGGAGGCATTTCAGATGCTGACTAGTTACTTTGAAGAAATGAAAAAGACCCCCGTATCGTACGTCAACGGCAAGAGATTCGATGATAGTGAAGACAAAAGCGGGCTCGTAATCGCACCCGAAGATAACCATTTTTGCGGTTCGTTCGATCCGGAACCTGCGAAGTTCGAAACCGACATCGACGGCAAAGAAGGAAACATTTACCACCTTCGCCACATTGAAGCTACCGTTATCGGTGAATTCGTGGTATTTAACCACCTGTTCAAAACAGGTGGAGCTGTCTATAAGATCAACAAGAAGGGCAATACACTGGTAACCTACCAGTATGCCGCATGCAGTATATTTGGTCTTTCAGGCTCTAAACCTATCGCGATCGAGCAGGACGACAGAATACAGGTGGACAACAAGGAAGAATGGGAGACCTTCGTAGCCGTGCTTGCATCAAAAAACATAGCTGACGAAAAGGTCGCAATGGCGGCCAAAGCACATGACTAATCCCCAGCCCCGCATCGCGCGGGGCATTTTTCTTGCCAAAAAATAAAATAAAATAGTTTTCGTCAATAGTATAATTTACAACGATATTCACGCTACCCCCGTTAATTCTGTGGAAAACGGCTAAATCTTTTTATTGACAATGCTTAGCTAAAAATATATTATAGACTCAGTAATATTAATACAGACAGGATGCGAGGTATGTCTGATCTACCAGAAAAACAAATAAAGCGTCTGCGCAGTCTTTTGACCGAAGCAGAAACCAATCTTTCAGCCGCTAAAGAATTGCTTACTTCAATGTTGGGCGATGGCGGCACGATTACTGCGCCTTCACGTACGGTCGCAGATAGCCCAGAAGGGAAAATCATCGAGGGTGTCTTTGATGGTCAAATCATGATTGGTCCAGATGGTAAAAACTATCCAGTACCAGCCAACTACGCCAGCAAATCTAAACTTGTCGAAGGCGATATTCTCAAACTTACCATTGGCGACACTGGCAAATTCCTATACAAGCAAATTGGTCCAGTCGAACGTAAAACCGTTATTGGTACGCTTACTAGCCACGACGATCAATACTTTGTCGAAGTCAACGGTCGCGAGTTCAAGATCCTATACGCCTCTGTTACCTATTTCCGTCTCAAGGTCGGCGATCAGGTCACGGTCATCATTCCTGCCGACAACGAAGACGCCACTTGGGCAGCAGTCGAAGCAGGCTTGTAAAATATTTCAATTTACAACAAAAACTCACACGCCAATCCGTGTGAGTTTTTCTATACTATTAAACCCTTTTGCAGTACCGAATAATATTCTTGCTTTCTGAAGTCACTTTAACATTAATACTATCCTGATATTCAAACAAATAGCTCGTCTCATTAAAGCCCCGATTATCATCTTTCGCTTCGTTTCTCTTAATAATCGCTTTGAGACGACGTATATTTTCGCCGGATTCAAGCACACCATAACTGCCAACCACAGCATCTTTTTCGTCATTATAATCAGAGATTAAGAATTCCTTGTCACTCAAATAAATCTTGGAAGAAAATTCCTTTTTGTCTCTTTTTTCTTCGGAGCTCGCACAATTGTACTGACCAACAATACTACGATCAGAATCCTCCACCTTTTTAAAAGCATGCGGCGCAATCAACGAATACAGCAACTCTACACAAAAAATCCCACCCGTTACCGCTAGGAGCACCAAACCAATCCAGAAATCACGTTTAATCGCAAAGTATTTTTTACGATTTTCGTAAGAGACACACATACTCAAGAACGCAAGTAGTGGTGCACACACAAACAACAATAAGTTAATATCATCCCAACCGCCATTAATAATCAGGGAAATGTTAAAGATTTCCACAACCACCGAGAACAACATCAGTATATGATTGATCAGGCGGCGAAAATGCAAAATCTCACGCACACGCGTCTTAGTCAACTTCTTAGTCTTTTTCGGCTTTGAGAGACTTTTTTGCTCCTTCTTCGAAGCAACAGACTTTTTACCCGTAGTAGCTACTCGGCTTTTAAAATATCTTGGCATTTTTATTATTATACCATAAGCATTTCGAGACAATTCCGACGACAATTCTGAATATCACCCTGAGACAGAGTGCAACAGGGTAGAAATAATGCTAAAATAAAAAATATGAAAGCGTTGTATCGGAGGTATCGCCCTAAAAAGCTTGATGAGGTTGTCGCGCAACCTCAAGTCACTAAGCCACTCATCTCGTCACTTAAATCCGGCAAGATTGGCCATGCTTACCTATTCGTCGGTCCACGTGGCTGTGGTAAAACTTCCGTTGCACGCATTCTTGCGCACGAAATCAACCAATTCGATTACGAACTCGAAGACAGCTATCTGGACATTATCGAAATTGACGCCGCCAGCAATACTAGCGTCGAAAACATTCGCGACCTGCGCGAGCGCGCCATTGTCGCCCCCGTCGAAGGCAAACACAAGATTTATATTATCGACGAGGTGCACATGCTCTCGAAATCAGCCTTCAATGCACTTCTTAAAACCCTCGAAGAACCGCCGGAACACGTAATTTTTATCCTCGCCACCACAGAGCTCCAAAAAGTCCCTGCCACCATCGTTTCTCGTTGTCAAAAATACCAGTTTAAACTCGCCGATCCAAGCGAGATGCTCGAATATATCAAGAAAATCTGCAAAGCCGAAAAGATCAACATCGAAGACGAAGCTCTTAAGGTTATTATCAGTCGTGGCGGTGGCTCTTTTCGTGATACCTTATCTCTTCTCGACCAAATCTCGACCATTAGCGAAGCCAAGAAAATCACCGAAGACAATGTTCGCGAAATCCTCGGTTTACCCAGCGAGCAGATCATCCAAAATCTTATCACGGCTTATCGTGCACAAGATTTAAAAACTATAAAAGACGAGTGCTTTAAACTGCGCGAAAATAACATCGAACCAAAATACATCGCCGAGCTTCTCATTACAACTATTATCGAGACTATGGATGTCCAGTTACTACCGCTCATCGAACCGCTTAGCACAGTCAGCGGCTCGCCATTCCCAGAGATAAAACTTCTAACTAGCCTAATTAATACTCAAGCACTCGCGATTCAGCAACCGGTAGTTGTACCAAAAATCGCAGCCGCGCCAGTCACAGAACCAAAACCCGTGGCAAAAACCAAAGAATCAATTAAGACACCAGAACCGACTTCGCTACATACCGAAGAAAAAACTCAAACCACAGTAGCACCAACCGAGATACCTAAACCAGAGCCAAAACAAGAAGCACCAGAGCCAGCTGAAAAAGAAGCGAAAAAGGAAGAAGAGTCCGCAACTCCGCCCGTCAACACCAGTTTTTCAAACCCCGAAGAGCTATGGCAAAACATTTTAAATCACGTCGCGAAAAACGCCCCAACTATCAATAAACCACTCAGCGACAGTGAATACAAACTCGAAGGTACTCATCTCACTATTTATGCCAATGGGGGCTTTCATAAAAAACAGCTCGACGGTAAACTTGCAATCATCTCAGCCGCTTGTCCACCAGAAATCGATATTGAAATCAGCGCCGATTCGCTCCGCAGCGACGACACCATGGCAAACATCGCCGAGCTAATGGGCGGAGGCCAAGAAATAAGTATTGAGGAATAATATGTCAGAAGATAGCAATAATTCAAACGCGCGAGGCGAACGCATTCCGCCACAAAATCTAGAGGCTGAGAAATCTCTCATCAGTGCTATTCTAATTTCTGAAGATTCTTTGCCGGACATCACCGAAATAGTCAAACCAAGCGATTTTTACGACGAGCGCCATCGCCATATTTATAATGCGATGTGGACGCTATATTCCAAGCATCAGCCCGTCGACCTTTTGACAGTCTCTAACGAGCTCAAGCGTCACAAACTCACTGCCAAGGCCGGTGGCGCCGCTTATCTTTCCGAGCTTTCAAGCTACGCGCCAACCGCCGCCCATTCCAAAGCTTACGCAGAATTGATCGCCAATACAGCCATTCGTCGACGCTTAATATCCGCCGCCGTAGATATCACAGAAGCTGCCTACGACGAATCTACCGAAACCGACCGCCTCTTAGGCGATGCCGAGCGCTCGCTTTTTGATGTATCTGAGCAGAATACAAAAGGGCAGATGATTTCAATTTCCGACCTCCTTTCGGCGACCTGGGATCACCTCGAAGAACTCCACGAAAACAAGGGTTCCATCGCAGGCTTTAAAACTGGTTTTCCAGATCTCGACCGTATCACGGCAGGCTTCCATAAATCCGATCTCGTCATTCTCGCCGCGCGTCCTGCAATGGGTAAAACCGCCCTCGCCCTAAATTTCGCGCAAAACGTCGCCAACATCAACAAGAAAGCCGTCCTAATCTTCTCGCTAGAGATGGGCAAGGAACAGCTCATCAACCGCATGCTTGCCGATGCTTCCGGGGTCGATTCATTCAAGCTCGAAACTGGTAATTTTAACACCGAAGATTTCGCTCAGATCTCCGACGCTATGTCCGAACTCAGTCAATCAGATATTTTCATTGACGATACGCCAGGCCTCACAGTCATGGATATGCGCACCAAAGCGAGCCGCGTCGCGCACGATCATGAGCTCGGTCTAATCATCGTAGACTATCTACAGCTCATGAGTAGTAATTCAAAGAAAGCCCAAGACAACCGCGTCCAAGAGGTCTCTGAAATTTCCCGTGGTCTTAAGCTTATCGCGCGCGAATTAAACGTGCCCGTAATTGCCTTGTCTCAGCTTTCACGTACCGTCGAATCCCGCCAGCCACAAATCCCAATGCTATCAGACTTGCGCGAATCGGGTTCCATCGAGCAGGATGCAGATATCGTTATGTTCTTATATCGCGAAGATTATTACAATCCAGACACCGACCGTCAAAACATCACGGATTTAATTCTTGCCAAGCACCGCCGTGGCGCCGTCGGTTCAATCGGACTCTACTTCGATAAAGCTCGCGTACGCTTCATGTCTCTAGACACTAAGCATAGCGACGAAGATATGATGTAGTAAAAACACTAAGCTCAAGCGAAAAATTAGCATAAGTAAAAAATATATGCTAAAATATTTTTAGTGAAAAACAAAATAACAGATCTTTTTCTTTTCCGCCACCGCTTCATTATTGGCTATATTTTAATAGGTATTATTTTTCTTGCATTACTATTTTTCCTACCTTCAATTGCACCAGAAGGTCTAAGTAATAAAGAAATGATGGCTGCAGTTAACGCTAATCAAACCAATTCGCACTTTATACGAGATGGCCATGTCGTAGATTTACCATACTACGGCATACAAAAACTCTGCCTCAAAATCTTTGGCCTGACACTTTATTCTATAAAATTACCATCAATTATTTTTGGCGTCTTCGCCGCATTCTTCCTTGTATTGCTATTAAACCGCTGGTTTAAATCAGACGTCGCTTTAATCGGCTCAGCACTCACTACACTTTCAACTGCTTTTTTGTGTCTAGCAAACTTCGGCACGCCAAGCATTATGTATGTATTCTGGCTCGCATTTATTCTCTGGCTAGGCAGTAAAATTGTAGGGAATAGAAGTATTCGCCCATTCTTTGTAATTCTATTTACTAGCGCTATTGCATTTTCGCTATACACGCCTTACCTCTGTTATGTTGCATTAATCATCCTTATTGCCGGGCTAGCGCATCCGCATTTACGCGCTTCGATTAAAAGACTTAAGACTTACCAATTAATCATCGCGATTATTATCTTTATCCTCGCAATTTCACCACTCATGGTATCAGCTTCCTTCCACCTCGACCTTTTCAAAACCTTAGCCTTTACAAACGATTTTAGTTTCAATAGTTTCAGAAGAAACATCAATGAAGCCTTCGCGCCGTTCTTTTCTTTCGCACTAGCCTACGATAGCGTATACCTAGCACCCCTCTTTGGCTTAGGTACCGTAGCTTTAATTGTAATTGGCGCCATTTCATCCTTAGATAAAATGTTTACGTCTAGAAATACCGTCACCCTAGCCGTGACAGTCTTTGCGATTATTGTTTCTGGCCTTAGCTCAGAAACTGCAGTCATTATCCTCGTGCCAATCGCAATCCTAACCGCTGCAGCCATCGACACTATGACTAACCACTGGAGAACCATCTTCCCAAGAAATCCTTACGCACACGTCGTAGGGGCTATCCCTCTCGTTGCCATCTTGGGCCTAATGTTATTCTCAGGCCTTTCACACTACGTTCGTGGCTATCATTACACCCCACGCGTCACCAAAAACTTCAATTCAGACATCATTATTATTGGCAACGAATTAGAATCAGGAGACATCTTGATTGTAGAAAGCGACAATCAAAACCTAGAATTTTACAAGCTTTTCGAGAATTATAACAATTTAACAGTCGTAACCGAATTACCAGAGAATTTTAATAGCAAAGTCGCCGTACTAGGCAATACGAAAACCGACGATAAGCTCGAGCTCACCAAGATAGCAGTATCGTCAAAAAGCCGAAACTCTGATAGACTATACATATATACCAAAGCTACTGAAAAAGAAGAGAAAACGGGAGAAGAATAATGGGACAGACCATGGACCAGATGAAAATGCTCAACGAGCTTCGCAAAGCCCAGAAGAGTCTTAAAAATGAAATCGTAGAAGTTGAAGCCGGCGACGGCGCAGTCGTAATTCAGATTACTGGCGAACTTAAAATCAAGAAAGTCACCCTCGACCCAGAAAAGATTGATCTTGACGACATTCACGAAACTGAACGTTGGATTGAGAACGCACTACGCGACGGCTATGCTAAAGCTCAGGAAATCGCCACCGACAAAATGAAGCCACTCATGGGCTCACTCGGCAACTTCGGCATGTAAGTCAAAAATAGTCTTCTATTTAAGACACAAAACGGTCTTAAATAGAAGCTATTTTTTGTTGAAAGGAATATAAGCCATAGCTATTCCTCTGATATAATATTAATTATGTTACCTTCCGCCCTCAACGACGTTATTGAAACTCTCGGTCGCCTTCCTGGTGTTGGTCCGCGCACCGCAGAACGCTATGCCTATTACCTACTCAAAGCCGACGAAAGCATCTCGCTAAATATCGCAAAATCCCTCGCCAAACTTCACTCAGAAGTCAAAACCTGCCCGATCACCTTTGCACTCATCGATAGCGAAAATACCGTTTCGCCGCTCTATGACGATCCATCCCGCGACAAAGACACTATCCTCGTAGTCGAAGAGCCTCTGGATATTTACGCAATCGAACACACCAAATCCTACCATGGCACTTATCATGTGCTAGGAGGTGCTATTTCGCCAATGGATGGTATTACAGCCGACCAACTACACATCAAAGAGCTTATCGATAGGGTCGAAAAAGACAACGTTACAGAGATCATTATTGCTACAAACCCTAGCGTCGAAGGCGAATCAACCGCAGTACTTCTCGAAAAGCTCTTGCATGAAAAATACCCAGATTTGCAGATCACTCGCCTTGCACGCGGCCTCCCACTCGGTATTTCGCTTGAATATGCCGACCAAATTACGCTAACTTCGGCGCTTAACAACCGCACAAAAATTTAAGAAAAACAGCCTTCAAACAAAAACAAAAATTGCATAATAATATAGTTGACATACAATAAATGTTGTGTCATTATAAGTCAGTCGAGGGTGGTGTACATTTAGATTTTGTGAGTTTTTTCTGAGTCGCATCCCCCGAATAATCTTTATTTGGAGTGAAGTATCATGCCCGAAATTTTGATTCCTATCATTATAGGTGCCGCAATAGTTATTGTCGTCATCATAGCGCTCTTCGCCATGATTAAGACTGCAAACGGCAACGAAGCCCTCGTTGTATCCGGCGTAGGCGCTACCGACAAATATGGCAACCCGAAAATTAAACGCGCAGGCGGAAGAATAGTTATTCCTTTTATCCAAAGAGCAAAAACATTTGACCTCTGTGTCAGAACCGCAAAAGTCAAAGCCGATGTTACAAAGACAATGTCTGGTGTTCCGGTCCGCATCGACTGGGCCGTCGCCTATAGTCCGGACATCTCGAGCGCAGAAAGCCTTCAGCGTGCGGTCTGCAACTTTCTTGACAAGAACGACGAAGATCTACAGAGAGTTATTCTCGACGTAGTATCAGGCGGCGTACGTGCAGTCATAGCTAAAATGACCCCAGAAGAGGTCATGAATGGTAAAGATAAGCTTGACGATCAAGTTAAAGCATCAATTGCTGCACAGATGAAAGATCTCGGCTTTAACGCAATATTATCCATACATGAAGTCGATGACGCCCCTGAAGGTACTTACTATAGAGACCTGGCAGCAAAAGACAGGGAGACTGTTCGCAGAGAGGCAGCCAACATAACAGCCGAAAACGAACAGTCCATACGCGAAAAGAAAGCTAAAACCGACCTCGCCGCACAGCAAGCCGAGCTTGACGCGCAGGTCGCAATCGCCGAACGCCAGCGCGACACGGACGTCAAGAAGGCTCAGTTCAAAGCTGAAACCGCCAGAGAACAAGCCAAATCCGCGATGGCTGGCGAACTCGAACAGCAGCAAATAAACCAAGAGCTCGAGCAGAAGAAGGGCGCCGTCGCAGTTATGCAAGCAGAGCAGGCCAACCTTGCCGCCATCAAACAGCAAGAAGTAGCCGTTACTCAAGCCGAAACTGCTAAAAAGACGACTATCATCAATGCTCAAGCCGAAGCCGCACGCCAAAAAGAACAGGCTACCGGCGAAGCGGAAGCCCTCAAGGTATCATCCGCTGGTCAGGCCGAAGCTAAAAAACTGACCGCCAACGGTGAAGCCGAAGCAGCCGCAATCCGCAAAACCAGAGAAGCCGCCGCAAGCGCTGAAGCACGCAAAACCGAAGCGGACGCCGAAGCTGCGGCTGTTAAACTGAAAGCCGAAGCTGATGCGACTGCTATCCGCACAACCAGTGAAGCTGAAGCTGCTGCTATATCCGCAAAGGGTAAGGCAGAAGCTGAAGCAATAGAAGCCAAGGGTAAGGCAGAAGCTGAAGCAGCCAGAGCCCTCTCTGACGCTCAAGCCGCTAACGACAAAGTCAACTTCGAGCTCAAGAAAATTGAAATCGAACAGAATACTCGCGTTCAGGTAGCTACAAATGTAGCAACCGTCATGGCTGAAATTGGCAAAAATGCAAAATTCTACGACTTTGGTGGCGCTGATAAATCCGAAGGCGGCAGCGATCTGCTGACAAGCGTACTGAGCCGTATTCCACAGATTTTCGCTCAGGCCGACGCTAAAAATCAGGCTCTGAATGACGAAAATCTTACAGATACAGTCAGGAAGCTCGTCGCTTCTGTTGCGGACCCAATCAAAGCTAAGCCCGAACAGGAAAATACCGATAGCTAAACCAAACTCTCTAAAAACTCACAAGCTCCTCCAGAGCAATCTGGAGGACTTTTTATTGCGCTACAAACCCAAAGCGTTTCAGACACACCCGTAACGCTCCCTTGACTACTCGCGTAAAACGTGTTATTATTTTTCAACAATCCGCCATCGCGACATGCGATGAGTTCTTTAGAAAAGGAGTGGTTCTCATGAAAGAGAACTCGCAAGTCATAATGATGAGCGTCTGCCTATACGCTCTAATAACCATCCCGCTCGACGGGGCGGCATGCGAAGGCGTAATAATAGCCGCAAACAGAGGGTTAAACAATAACTGGTTCTTTGGCATGGATTATGCCATACAATCCTCAATCGTGGCCATCGTTCCAACATTCTTCGGCATCATCTTTCTTATAATCATGAAAAAGCTTGAAGCCGAACCAAAGGACGAAACAATTGTTTTACAGGCAGTCTTTGTAGCTGCGGCCGTTCTTATGTTCATCGTTGCTGGTTGCGATTTCCTGAGCCTCGCAGCAGAAAACAGGGGCCCGCTTGATACTACCACGACCGAAAACCTCATAATATCGTCAGCCCTACTTGGCCTAATAGAAGGCGCAGGCGTTGCCATTATCGGCATAACACCTTGCTATGCAATTATTAGAAAAATCCGCCAAGACCTTCTTGATGAGAGAGAGGAAACTTAGTGTATACCCCCGAGGAAACTCGGGGGTCTTCCATTACTTAATTTTATCTTGCACTCGGGAGCGGATGCGCAAGCGCCATCTTGCGAACTTCTTCGCGCAGTCTGCCTTCTGTTACGCCATCTTGGCGCTTTTCGGCGCAAATCTTCGCGATTGTTTCCATCCAATCCGCAATCTTTACCATATCTTTTTCGTTTAGACCACGCGAAGTAATTGCTGGCGTACCAAGACGCACGCCGGAAGGAGTAAAACGTGGCATCGTATCATTTGGAATCGCATTCGCATTCAAAGTCAAACCAATCTTATCCAAGGCACGCTCATAAGTTTTACCATCAACTTTAAACGAAGCCATCATATCAACCAGAATAAGATGATTATCTGTACCATCACCAACTAATTTAAAGCCGCGTTCTTTCAGAGCATCTGCAAGAACCTTTGCATTCTTTACAATGTTCTTTGCATATTCCTTAAACTCTGGCTGTTCTGCCTCATAGAAAGCCACCGCCTTCGCCGCAATCACATGCATGAGCGGACCACCTTGCGTACCAGGGAAGACCGAGCGATCAATCAAGGTCGGAATATTCTCAAGGGTATGCTCAGGCTTCTTCAAAGGATTCGATACTTTACCCTTAGTCAAAATCAAGCCACCGCGTGGACCACGCAAAGTCTTATGCGTGGTAGTAGTCATAACATTAAAACCAAAATCAAGCGGATTTGGGTGTACGCCGCCCGCAATTAAGCCAGCCACGTGCGCCATATCAGCCATCAATAAACAATCTGGAATATCCTTTGCAATCTTAGCAATGCGCGCAAAATCCGGCACCTTCATAAAAGCCGAATAGCCAACCAAGATGATTTTTGGGCGATACTTCTTCGCCTTAGCCTCAATATCCTCATAGTCTAAATCGCCAGTCTTTGGATCTGTGCCATACGATACAAAGTTATAAATTTGAGCACTTTGAGTAACCTTAGCGCCGTGCGTCAGATGACCACCTTGCGCCAAATCCATACCTAAAACCGTATCGCCAGGTTCTAACCAAGCGTTATAAACAGCATTGTTCGCCTGAGCGCCGCTATGAGGCTGAACATTAGCATGATCAGCATGAAAGAGCCTGCGCGCTCGCGCAATTGCCAAACGTTCAACTTTATCCGTATTTTGCTGACCACCATAATAGCGATAATCCTCAGACGTTGCCACGACTACATAATCGTCATCCTTATCAAGACCAGCAAAGTTAGGGTAGCCTTCAGAATATTTATTCGTGAAGACAGAACCCATTGCATCTAAGACACCACGTGACACACAGTTTTCGCTCGGAATCAATTCCAAGCCTTCACTCTGGCGCTGTTCCTCCGCAGATATTAAATCAAAAATCTTTTTATCCATTCAAAAACTCCTTCAATTATTTGGTATATATTTGCGGAAAAACTTACACTAGATCATGGCTTGATTATAGCATGCTAGAGCTATCTGAAAAAACGTAATCTCAAAACTCCACCTCTTGAAAATTTAAGTAAAATGTGCTATAATTAACGTGTACGTAATTAGCCATCAGCCCTTAAGGAGGTGATTTAAATGATGGTTACGGTAGCTCATTTCATGTTCATGTTTGTTACGCTCATGCTGCTCTATATAATTTCGTATACGAATAGCATGCAAACAAACAGCTCCGAATCTTATGTAGCAGGCACAGATGCAACCGCCATATCCGAAAAAGTCATTAAGATCACCGATATCCTGCAAAACCTTATGTTTGCATTTGGTGGTCCCGGAGGTCCCGGCGGCCCCGGCGGTCCTGGTGGTCCTGGTGGACCTGGTCCGTTTGGCGGTCCTGGCGGTCCTGGAGGTCCTGGTGGACCAATGGGTTACGGTGGCCCCGGACCCGGATACGGCCCATTTTATGGCGGCGGCTACGGCGGCCCTTACGGCGGCGGCGGCTACATTGGACCTTATGGCCCATGGGTTGGCGGCCCCGGCGCTGGAGGATACGGCCAGTACAACCCGTACTACGGACCAAATGGCTTTGGTCCAACGGGTAACAGTGCCGCCGGTCACGGCTCCATGCCGAAGGTACCTGGAAGACCCGAAAAATACGGGTTCTTTCAAAGGCTCCGCGCATTCGTGGAGCACTGGTTCGGATAACTAAATCTGCCCCTCGCAGCAATGCGAGGGCATTTTTTATAAAAACTCTATTTTATTGTCATTCTATGACATAATAGCTTATACTTATAATTAACAATGCTTAAGCATTCTATGCGATAACTGCGAATCGCAAGAAAAGGAGTTAGAGTTAGTGAGCAAAATAACGCTTAATATCGTAGAGCCTGGAAGCTCTACGCCGGTAGCACCAAATACTGGCCTATTCATGAATGGCATAGGTACACCAGAAGCCACCGCCATTATTAGCGCCGTAATAATACTAGGCATAATAGCCACTTACATATATAAAAAATACAAAAAAGCGGGCAAAACTAGCAAACTAGCCTACATTATAGAACGAATCAAAACAGCCCGAAGCAATAAGAAACGCGTCGTTACGGGCATGGCAGTCATCTCTCTCCTAGTATTAGGCTGTACTTTTACGGCTTTTCTATTAAAAGCTAGCGCTACTAACGCCGACGGAAACCTAACAGTAAATGTTTCCGACGAAGAGTATACGATTGAGGTAGCAGACGAACCAGTTTTCGCGGTCTTTCCGGTAGAAGTAACAGTAGAAGAGGCTACCGAAATCGGTTATACTCTCACGGCTTATACAGACAGTACCGACTTCGTGTCGACCACTAATCCAGACAATGTTATTCCTATGATAACCCTAGGGGATAACGAACTAGCCGCTCTTTCCGACAATACTTGGGGCTTAGCCCTAGAAGGTGAACCAACATCAAAAGATGACACCTTATATACCATTCTCTCTACAGACCAAAACAATCCAACTATTCTAAAGACGACAGATAACTATACGGCCACTGAAGCCAATGATACTACTACCATTTACTACGGCTTCTATATTACTCCAGATATACCTTATGGCATCTATACTGGCGGAGAAGTGGAATATCAGGCTAAAGAAAACAGTGCAGCTAAAGTAATCTTCGATGGTAATGGCCTATATTTCAATAACGACTCATCTCAAACCAAAAACATCGTATATTACAATCCGGGTAGTCACAGCGAATACCGCTACTCCCACACTCCTAACGTCAGCGATGACGGACAACGCAACAGCGAATACGGCATCAACCTAGCCAAAACTACCGTATATGACTTTTCAGATTACGAACAAATCTACCTCAATATCGTTAAGTCACAAGAAGATGTTTGCTGGGGTAGCTATAACGATTTCTTTGCCATGTGGACAGGCAATCATCCAGAATATACTGCGGAAAACAACTGGGACGATGAAGACAGCATTACAGAATATGCCGTCAATAAGAAATATCCATTCGCGAAAAGATACAAAAATAAGACAATCAATATTTCAGACAACATCATTACAATCGCCTACTATACCGATTCCCAAGAACCTGCTTGCGGTATGGATGCTTATGGTTACTATGTTAAAATGATTGGCTATACACCTAATATAATAGCTTCTGGCGAGTATTTATTCCCTGACTATGAAAAATCGTTCCGCTTATTAGGTTGGAGCGAAGACAAAAACGCTACCATACCAACCTACACAAACGAAGAAGCCATTGAACGCGAGCTAAGCTTATCGATGAATGAAACCGTTACGCTCTATGCAGTTTGGGAGCCAGCCGTAGCTCTGTATTACAATGGCAATGGCGCAGACGGAACTACCGACATGAATAGAGTAGTGCAATACACTGCTAATTTGAACGGTGACAGCCAAGTAGACCTTCTTGCTTCCAACTTTAAGAAAGCGGGGTATGGTTTTGTGGGTTGGAGCACAGATTCAGACGCTTGGGATAAGCTCACGGACAACGACACGAGCAACGATTCCGCTATCTATGGTCCTAATCAAATGATAACCATCGATAATGACCTTATAGCCAAGGCAGGCGAGAATCGCAAGTTAACCCTCTACGCCGTTTGGGCGCCAGCCGAAAAGGATTCACAGGGCAATCCAGTATATCTTCAAAACTGGACAGGCTGCAGTAATCTTAGCATGGCTACGTATAATTCCACGACAAACGATTTCACGGTAGGAAACAACACTATTACGGCTCTTACTGACAGTAGAGACGGTAATATCTATACCATAGCCAGATTAGCCGATGGCAACTGTTGGATGACCGAAAACCTCAGAATAGCCGACACGTATGTTAACCCAAATGGCGAAACAGAAACAACCATCCTAACCCCACAAGATACCAACAAACCTCACACGGAAAATGGTGTGGTTGCCCTAATAAACAATAACGGCACGATCAATAATCACTTATCGCCGAGTAGCGATGACTGGTGCTTCGAGTACGAGGCGCAATGTTATGATCAGGCTTACATTAATACCAGAAATACAACCGATACAACCGTATCTCCGTCATTCTCTCAAGACTTTACCGATAACCCACACGATAATGAACTCAGTAACTTATCCGATAATATCTACTCTTACGGCAATTACTACAACCTCTACTCCGCTACGGCCGGCACTGCAACTTCCGATTCCTGGTCTGGCATTGCAGATGGCGATATTTGTCCTTCAGGATGGAATCTTCCTATAGCTGGTTACGACAGGGAGCTAAACGGATCACTGCCTCATCTCGGCTACCTAATTGGTAGTAGCCAGCAAGGCAGCGGAGTAGACGCCTCAAACGCTTGGCGCTCCTTCCCAAACAATTTCATCTATTCAGGCGTCGGATACAATTCAAACCGTTGGGGTCGCGGCAAACAAGGATACTATATAACTTCGACTATCGGCGGGAACAGCATTAATGCGCTTAGTCTCGAAATACAATATGTATACCCAGGAAACTCTGGTACAACCTCATATACTCCTGCTTCTGTACGATGCATTCTTACACAATAGATCGCACGCAATCAAAAAAATACAAAAAAATAAACTAAGCCCAAAAGGGCTTAGTTTTTTAATATAAGGCAAGTCGCATCTATACTGCCTATTATATAGCCCTGCTATATCTATTGACAGAGCATGCTATTTGTGCTATAATATAGCGGTTGGATTTGAAAAATATTCATTTTTGAACAGTATATTAACAAATCGGAGTTTGATTTGCTCTTGAGCAGCGTCAAGCTAATCATGATCCATGATTGGTTTAATGCTGCCCAAGAGAAGCAGTGTTGTCAATGTGGGAAAATCCCTTAATTCTACAGAACATTGACATTTCCCCGGTGGGAAGGAAAGGAGCATTATGCTTTATACAAATCAGAAAAAAGCCGTGAAAGAAATAGACATGTCTTTCGGCACCATAACAGGCATTACCATTGGCGAGTATGGTCGTGGTCGTCGCGAGGTTTTTCTGCCCACTCCTAAAGGAGTCGAAGGCGAGATTGACGGACTTCGCGAAGACCTGACTATCGGTGTATCTAAGTCGGGCCGCCCGCGCATTAACCGCGCAAACGACGGAGAACTCTACGTAATCCTCACTTCAGAGCGCGGCTATACGCGCAGAGGTTGCGGATGCATCAAAATCCCAAAAGCCCAGGAAATCGAGCTGATCGCTCGCGGAAATGGCGCCGATGGAGATGCAGGACGCATCGGAAGCTGGGATGTAGTCATCCTTAAGGCTCACGAAGGAGACGTTTTTCGCGTCACGTGGGGAGGATTTAACTATGGGTATCCCGCAACGTTCTATGTAGTCCACCAAGGAAAGATCTACGCAGCTGACCAACCGGAAGTCGAGGATCTCTATGAAAACCTCGGCATAGAAATCCCTTTCAGCCTCACCTTTAACGGTGACCGTCTGGTTGTCGATCTCGACGAATGGGCAGAGGTATAATACTAACTCCGATATTAAACTGGTTTTACATCTATCATCCAACATCAACCCTCGAGCTACAGCACGAGGGTATTTTTTATGTCGTGTATCCATAGGCAAGACGGTGAAATATTAATATAAAAAATAGCTAATCTATTGTCTTGCCGTTACAAAATAGCTTATACTTATATTAACAATGCTTAAGCATTCTATGCGATAACTGCGAATCGCTAGAAAAGGAGTTAGAGTTAATGAGTAAAATAACTATTAATGTCGTGGACCTGGAGGCTCTACGCCAGTAGCACCAAATACTGGCCTGTTCATGAATGACATAGGTACGCCAGAAGCCATCGCCATTATTAGCGCCGTAATAATACTAGGCATAATAGCTGCTTTTGCATATAAAAAGTTCAAGAAATCAGACAAAACTAGCAAACTAGCGCATATCATAGAACAAATCAAATCAACCAGGAGCAACAAAAAGCACGTCGCTACTGGTATTGCTGTTATCTCTCTCCTGATATTAGGCTGTACTTTTACCGCCTTTTTGCTAAATGCTAGCGCCATGGATGGCGAAAACAACCTTACCGTAAATACCTCCGACCAGGAATTCACCGTTGAAGTCGCAGACGAGCCAGTCTTCGCAGTCTTTCCAGTCGAAGTGTCCATAGAAGAGGCTACCGAAAACGGCTATATCCTTACCGCCTATGCAAATAATGCAGATTTCGTATCTACCACCAACCCTAACGACATTATCCCTATGATAACTCTAGAAGGTAATGATTTAGCCGCCCTTTCAGACAATACTTGGGGCTTAGCTCTAGAAGGTGAGCCATCATCAAAAGACGAGGCTACTTATACTACATTATCTACAAGCGAGAATAATCCTACCATTCTAAATAACACTGATGATTATTCGGCAACCGAAGCGAACGACACTACTACTATCTATTATGGCTTCTATATTACTCCAGACATGCCTTACGGCACTTATACTGGCGGAGAAGTAGTATACGAAGCAATCCCAAACCGATCAGATTTGGCCACAGTTACTTTTGACGGGAATGGACTATATTTTAACGATGATCCAAACCAAACACAGAACACGATAAAATTTTTACCAAATACGGAAACCTCAAGAACCGTTGCATATACACATACCCCAAACGTAGACAACGACGGAATTCAAGATGGATATTATACAAATAATCTAAATATCACTAACGTTTATAGATTTGCCGATGAAGCTACCAAAGTACACGTAAAAGCCATAAGGTCTGGCAGCGACAAATGGTGTGCACCGCCAGATAGTGGAGATTATTTTAGCTTTTGGAGTGGCAGCCATCCAGAATATACGGCACTGAATGATTATTCTACCGCCATACAAGCCTTTGGCAGCACGGATGGAAAAAACGTTTTCAAGAACTACAGCACCGATATAAACGAAGAAGTCGATTTACCAGATCAAAATAGCGTAACATTCGCATACACTACGAATGATTCAGACACTTACGCTTGGTGCAAACAAAATATGTCTGGTTATGGCTACTACGCCATAATTACCGCCTACGATAGCAATAATGACGAAGTGGCCCTCATTGGTAATGAACCGTACGCTGGAGACTATCTAGTCCCTGACTCGACTAAGAAAAATAAACTGCTAGGCTGGAGCACAGACAAAGATGCCACTACACCAAGCTACCGCAACGAACAAGATATCGCTCTTGAATTATCTTTAGAGCCAAACAAAAAAATGACACTTTACGCTGTATGGCAAAGAGGCATAGGAATAACCTACAACGGCAATAATGCAGATAGCAAGACAAATATGGATGGCGCAGAACAAGAAGCTTATGCAATGGATTTAGCATCATCTAACTTACAAGTAGACCTCCTCGCCTCCAACTTCCAAAGAAAAGGCTACGGTTTTGTAGGTTGGAGTGCAGATCCAGATGCATGGAACAAACTCACAGATGACGACGACAGTAACAACCCTACTATCTATGGCCCTAATCAAACCATAACCATAGATGGAGATTTAGTAGCGATAGCAGGAGAAAACGGGAACCTAGTACTAAATGCTATCTGGGCACCAGCTGAAAAAGATTCACAAGGCAATCCAGTATATCTCCAAAGCTGGACAGGATGCAGTAGTTTAGATAGAACTGTATATGATTCAACCACCGATACTCTTATCGCAGGCAAAAATACCGTAACAGCGCTTACGGATAGTAGGGACAATGGCGTATATACTATCGCAAGACTAGCAGACGGCAATTGCTGGATGACAGAAAACTTAAGATTAGACAACTCTATGAGCAACGAGACTACTACGTCAGAGTTCACAGCAGAGAACACTAATAGCCCATCAGTGCCATTTACTAACGATTATTCAAGCAATACAAGATCAAATAGATTATCCACTTCATCAGAAGATTGGTGCGACGTATCTAGTGTCTCGTGCGCCGATCAATCCAGATTCAATAATAGTAATACAATCAATACCGCTTCCACAGTGACATTTAATCATAATTTTACATGGGGGGAGTCCGTCAATGCACTAGATGATAGTATATACCTTTACGGCAATTACTATAACTTATATTCTGCGACGGCTGGCAATAGTAGATATTATGATACGGAAGGCAGAATTATAACTGGAGATATTTGCCCAACTGGATGGCATATCCCGATACATCTCGGAGATACTTCTGGCTCATTCTACTATCTCGACTCACAAATGGGAGGCGGAGATAACTTTGATAGTTCTAACCGTTGGCGATCATTCCCAAGTAACTTCGTGTATTCTGGCAAAAAAGGTGGTAACGGTTATCAATATCGCGGCTTAATAGGACACTATTGGACGACTACCGCTAATAATGGCAATTACACATATACCTTCAATGTGCACCAAGGCTATTTGCTTCTCTATGAAGGAGTTAATGTAGTTAAGCACGAAGGAGCATCCGTACGCTGCATGGCTGAGGTTTAATAATTAGTTCCTACCCGAGCACAATAGAGTCAATTCAAACTTGCCCGAATTGACTCTTGGTAGACAATCGAACATCCACCGGCTTAACCGGTGAATGTTTTTTGAAACCAATCCCGACTAAAGCGCATAGACTTGCTAATAGCATATATAATAAAAACATGAGTGGCGAACGAATACCGAACCATAAAGAAAAAGCCGACACTAGCAATGATTCATCACCTCAAACGAAGTGGGACGATTTATCCAGCGTTGTTTTCGCTAAAGACATAAAAAACCAACACGAAACCAGTATTGAAGAAATCCATCAAAATGTCGAGAATCCACTCACTACCGATAATCTTAAAACTATTATGAGCCTATATTCCGAAAGCTCAAATTCTTCAATATACCACTGCTTAGAAAAAGCCAACGCAGAAAATAAGAATTATACTAAAAATACAGAAGACGAGAAAAGTTTTCGGGAATCCTTGTACGCAGATTGGCTAGAATCTCTAAGAAAAATACCAAAAGAAGAAATCCAAAAGTCCGGCAAAGCCTTTTATGTAATGGGGGAATACGCCCTCTCTCATCCAGAAGTAAAAAACCCGACAACAACTAACCGAATTAATCGATTCGAATCAAAGCTTTAACTCGAAACAAAAAGAAGTATTAATAGATTTGGTTGACGATAAATGCTACGACCACGCAAGCAGTATAGGTTGGGATTTTGCCAGAAATTGCCAGATTAAACCAAAACATCGTCTATACATGAACGTTCCGCAAGACGAGGTTTATCATTTTGCCCAACTAGTAAAAGCCGGCTGTGATCAATCAGACGTCAAATACGACTTCAAACTCGAAGACACGGAAGCCCGCACTGACAGTTTTATGATGTATTTAACCGACGAAATGCTTAACCCCACCATCGAAGTACTAAAATCAATTGTATCTAACCATCCCGAGATAATTAAACGACTAGGCAAACCACCTATATTGTCTGGAAAAATAAACGCCTGGCTTGGCTATGGCAGCGAACCGAAAGGTAGCAGAGAATCCTTTAATGGAGTTAGGGCAGAGATCATACAAAAAGTAGTTGATGAGCATATCGTAAATTATGCTAAACTTCATGGGCATGATCCGACAAATGCAAGCTACCGAGGTAAAAAACTTAACCTTAATCAGTATATAGCCATTCAGGAAACAAATGCCTACATGCAAACCCTAGCCGACGATTATAAAAGAGTAAAACGGCGAAACGAAATACAGGGCAATCCAGATAAAAGCGTAGAGGAAGAATTAGGCTACACTGCCGAGCAAATGAAAGTCGGCTCACCACTATACAATACCTTGGCTAATTTTTATGTCACTCGACGCGAAATTGGCGACACGGACGCTCTTAAATATCTTCACAAAAAAGGATCGACCGCCCTCGAACACCCAAGCGAATACTCTTCGAATATCAAACTAACTATTGGAGACGGAAACAGTCGTATCGTTCGAGACAGGAGACCAGTTTCAAGTCCCCATGGTAGTTTTGGAATAGGTCCAGAAAACACGACTTTTAGACATATCATCCTGAAAGGTATGATAAACGATACGGCAGAAATCAAATCGATACAAGAAGAAATCTTAAAAGCTTGCGAAACTAAAGGGATTGATCCCGAAACATTCTGTTTCGATAAATATGTACTAGAAAAAGCGTAATTAATTTTACTGCTCGCCAAATTGTTCTGGATATTAATAGATAATTGCCATTTAAAAATCGGCGAAATTGCCGAGTTGTACAAAAAATGGTGGTTCCGGCTGGACTTGAACCAGCGACACGCGGCTCTTCAGGCCGCTGCTCTACCAACTGAGCTACAGAACCATCAATACAGATATATTAACACATCTGACAGATATTAGCTAGACTAACTTTCAAGAAGGGCAACTTTTACTGTCCGTTTCTTATCTGTTATAATATCTACATGAAAAAATTTAATACGTCGCCACTTTCTGGCATGCAAGAACTCCTACCAACTGAGCAGGTCGTTTTTGACAAGCTCAAACAACAAATTAGCGACGTATATCACCATTATGGCTTCCAGAGTATCGAAACCCCCCTGATTGACCGCACCGAAATTCTTTTTGCCAAAGCCGGTGGCGATACAGAAAAACAGATTTATCGCGTCATGAAGACCGCTGAATCTGCCGATTCTGCTGATCAAGCCCTCCGCTTCGACCATACCGTGCCTCTCGCACGCTACGTCATCGAACACAACAATGATCTCGCTTTTCCGTTCAGCGTTACACAGATTAACCGCAACTTCCGCGGCGAACGCGCCCAACGCGGTCGCTTTCGTGAATTCTATCAATGTGATGCCGACATTATTGGTCGCGACAAGCTCCCAATCGCTTATGATGCTCAGGTTATTGTCTGTATCTACGAAGCCCTCAAAGCCTTCAAGCTACCAAACATGCAAGTTCGCATTAGTAACCGTAAAATTCTTTCCGGCTTCTTATCCGCGCTAAATCTTACCGAGCAGAGCGGGACGGTTTCTGAAATCATCGACCACATCGAAAAAGTTCCGCTAGATATCACACGCGAAAAACTCGCAAAGCTCAATATTGACGCCGAAAACATCGAAAAAATCATCAAATTCACCGAGATTAACGGCGATTATATTACTGTCGCGCAAAAACTCGGCGACATCCTTGGCGACACCACGCCAATTCAAGAAGGTCTCGAAGAGCTTAAGACCGTCTTCGAGCTTCTAAACGCGCAATCCAATCTCGATGACGTTATTATCGACCTCATGATTATCCGTGGCCTAGATTACTATACCGGCACCGTATTCGAGACTTTCATTACCGACCACCGCGACCTCGGCAGCATTTCGAGTGGCGGTCGCTACGATAACCTGGCTAGCAATTTCTCAAACCAAAGCTATCCTGGCGTTGGTGGCAGTATTGGTCTGACGCGCCTCTTCTTCGTACTTAAGGAATGCGGTCTACTTAACTTCGACGAAGAAAAGAAGCCAATCGACATCTGCCTCTTGCCGCTCAGCGAAAACGAATTCAAATTCACCATGCAAGTTGCAGACCAACTCCGCAAGCAGGGTAAGACCATCGATATAGATTTCGACACGCGCAAACTTGGCGCACGCATGAACCGCGCTAGCAAAATCGCCGAAGGCGCCATTGTAATCGGCGACAACGAAGCCGCATCAGGTACACTTGAACTTAAAGACCTCAAAACCGGCGAAAAGACTACTATCAATCTCTAGAACACAAGCCAAGCGAACAATCCTGCTTGGCTTTTTGCCGCCTTAGAGGGGTCAGCACCTTTGCAACATTTGCATAGGAGTCATTCTTAAAGTTGTATGTATTCTAGCATAGTTGTAATAGATTAGGTATTCTTGAATGCTCTTAGCAACTTCAGGCAGCGTTCTTGCGGTATATGGACCA
>JAFONX010000019.1 GCA_017418275.1 Candidatus Saccharimonadota bacterium
CTTTTATGCGGTGATATTGTTTCATATGAGGGGCACCCCGAAATTAAGGTAATGAGCGGAGCCGGTATTGCTCGGAACCCTAATGAATCATATAGTGGTAGTTATCGAGTTTATAGATATATCTGCCATTGAATCTAAAGGTGTTATAATATACCTAACATGAGCATTTTATCTAAAGCTTCAAAAGTCATTAAAGGTACGCCAAGCGAACTCAACGAGCAGGTGGAAGATAATCGCCGTGCTTCTTATTCCAAAAGTTCTGACGATTACCTCCTCGCCCTAGATATCGGCACGGAATATGTTAAAGCTCTAATTGCAAAGAAGGCTAAAAATACGCTCAAGATTGTTGGTGTCGGCAAAGCGCATGAGGCTCCGACAAATATGTTTGCGGGCGCCATCGCGGATATTTCTGGCGTCGCAAAAACTTGTGAAGAAGCCCTAGTTAAAGCCGAGGAAATGGCTGGTGTGCGTGCTAAAGAGGTTGTAGTTGGCATTGCGGGCGAGCTTATCAAAGGTAATACTGCCTCTATTAAATACCGCCGCGCCAATGCGGACGAACCTATCTCTGATGATGAAATGACTGAAATTATCGATCGTGTTCAAGCTCGTGCTGGCGAAAAAGCTCGCCGTGAAGTCGCGATCGAAACTAACAATCCAGACGTCGAGGTTCGTCTAATTAATTCCGCCCTCGTTTCGCTCCTTATTGACGGCTATAAAGTCTCTAATCCGATTGGTTTCAAAGGCAAAGAAATTGTCGTACAAATCTATACCGCCTTCGCTCCACTCGTGCATATTTCTGCGATTGAGCGCGTTTGTGATGAATTGCAACTCGACCTCGTGACGGTCGCTGTCGAGCCATTTGCGGTTTGCCGCGCCTGCCTTGGTAATAATCTTGAATCAGATTTCTCGGGCATTGTGATGGATATTGGCGGTGGTACCACGGACATAGCAATAGTTGAAGACGGTGGCGTAGAGGGAACGAAAATGTTTAGCATCGGTGGCCGCAGCTTTACGCGACAAATTGCTGAACGGCTTGGCATTAGCTTTGATGAAGCAGAGAGGCTTAAGCTTCTCAGCGACAGCCCAAAGATGCCAGAAGAACTTCGTCATAAATTCGATAACGCCGTTGCGCGTAACCTTGATGCTTGGCAGGCTGGCGTCGAGCTCGCCATTGAAGAATTTGATCAGCTCGAAACTTTGCCAGGCCAAATTCTCCTCTGTGGTGGCGGTGCTGGTCTATCCGCAGTTCCGGAAACTCTTGCTACAGGCGATTGGTACAGAGACTTGCCTTTCTCGCGTCGTCCAGTTGTAAGTTTGATTGATGTTGACGAGGTGGAAGGCTTCGAAAATCTTACCGATCGAGAGCTTGACCACACCTTTGTTACGGCTATGGGGCTTCTTCGAGTTGGTATTGATACTTTAATTGGTACAGGCGACGATCATAGCCTTCGCGCAAAACTTACGCGTTTGCTAAAAAACTAAATATTCAAGAATTTCTATTAGGGCTGTAGTAAATAGCCCTATTTTTTAGATATTAAATTCAGTATATTCGCCCGGCTTAAGTCCAGATAACGAATATGGTCCAAAGCTGACGCGATGTAGTTTCATAACTTTATAGCCGACCGCCTCAAAAGTGCGACGAATCTGGCGGTTGCGACCTTCACTCATCGTGACCTGCCATTTTTTGTCTGAACTATCTTCTAGGCGTGCTAGTCCGAGTTTACTCTTGCCGTCTGGTAGATTAATGCCAAAATCTGCAATCTCTTGGCGATGTAGTGGTTGTAGATCTCTGTCGAGCTCTACCTCGTAAATCTTAATCTTATGAAATTTTGGATGAGTCATCTGAAAAGCGAAATCGCCGTCATTCGTAAGGAGAATAATACCAGAAGAGTCCTTGTCTAGGCGCCCTACGCTTTTGAGATCCTGCATATCCGCTGGAAGCAATTCGTAAATTGTTGGCGTATCGCCTTGTCGCTTGCGGCTACAAACATAGTTCTCGGGTTTATTGAGTGCAAAGTAGCGGTATTGTTTCTTGAGAATGTTTTTGCCTTCAACGACTACTTCATCATCATCGAAAATCCTGGCACCTAAAATTGCCGGCTTGCCGTTTACTAATACCTTTCCGGCGCTGATCAAATTGTCTGCCTCGCGGCGCGAAACGCCAAGGTTGGTGCCTAAAAACTTATTGAGTCGAATTTGCTCACTCATATCTATAATTATAGCATTCAAAAAAGAAGACGATCGTGTTCGTCTTCTTTTACTTTTTATTCTACAGGCTCTAAAGCTTCTTCGCCTTGCGGTGTGTCGCTACTTTGAATGTTTGGTCCAAGATTTGGAGAATCATCACCGTTACGCAAGAAGCTCGGTAATTCACTATCGCTTTCGTCGAGAATTGTCGTATTGTTTGCTTCTTCTTTGTTTTCGGTCTTGCCTTGCTCGCGACGCTCGATTGCTTGCTGTGTGACTGGATCGTCGGCTAGTTCGCGCGCCATAGCTGCAGCGATGGGGTTTTCGATTTCGGACGGAGTGTTGCCGTCGTCTTCGCTTAGCTCGTCGGTTAAATCGCTGATATAGCCTGGTTGAATCGGAGTAACGTTACTTGCATCATCCGCAGAAGGCTCTTCGATAAGATCACTATCTAGTCCCATTTCTGCCTTAGCGTTCGCGACCTCGTTCTGTTCGAAGTTTTGGACCGTACTATTATCAATGTCGCCGTCATTGGCTTTGTCTTGGGTAGAGAAGTCGACTGGCGCTTCTGAGACGGCGGCTGTAAAGTCGTCATCAGTTTGCGCTAAAAAATCCGGGGTGCCCTCCGTGCTTGTATCTGTAGCGACGGGAGCTTCTGGAGTTTCAGGCAAATTCAGTGGTGGAGGGGTTGGTGCATCAAAAGGATTGTCGTTATTTGTGCCAACCTCGCTATTTAAAAGCGCATCCATCTCTGCAGTTATGGCTTCTTGTTTTTTCTGTGCAGTTGGGTCGTTGATAGGTTGTATTACGCGCTCGCCACCCTCGGTTTTTGAGCTAGCTAGATTATTCACTGCGGCCGTAGTTGGTGCTTCTAAGCTAGGAATTTCTGGCGTAATAGGCGCAACTGTGTCTGGAATATTTGGTGCCGGAGCGATTGGGGCTTCTGCTATAACTGATGTTACCGGTGCGACTTGTGTAACTGGAGCTGTCGGAATCTGAGGCGTAGTTACGGCTACAGGTGCTACTGGAGCCGGTTGAGTCTGTGGCATAGCTACCATTTCTGGCGAGGCTGGCGCTGGCATTGGGGCGACTGGTGCTGGAGCCGGTACAGGCATTGGGGCGGGTGCTGCTGTGGCGACTGGAGCCATTGGTGGTACTGGTGCAGCTGCTACTGGAGCCGGTTGAGCCTGAGGCATAGCTACCATTTCTGGCGAAGCTGGTGCTGGCATTGGGGCGACTGGCGCCTGTGCTACTTCTGGCACGGCTGGAGCTGGTGCTGGCATAGCAACCGGAACGGCCGGAGGCATCTGAGGAGCCTGCGGCGCTTCCATAGTTTGAGCTTGGGGTTGAGCAACGGCTTGAGTGTTATAGGCGGCTTGCATTTCTTGATTCGCCTCATAACCTGGTACGGCCGGATATTCGGCAGTAGCTGGACGAGTCGGAATCGCAGCGACCGTATCAAGATTGGCGCCTGCATTGGCGTTAGGCGTATCTTCAAGTAATTCGTGTACGGTATTGACAACATCTTCAATGCCTACCTGAGATTTGACAAGATAACGATTCGCGCCAAGTGCTTCGCCGCGCTGTCTCTGATCGTCGCTCGAAAGCGCGGTCATCATAATGACCTTGACATTGGCGGTTTCAGGAGTTGAGCGAAGAATATCAAGCATATCAAAGCCGGAAATTTTCGGCATCATAACGTCCGCAATAATTAAATCAGGCTTTTCCTTAACAGCTAGTGCTAAGCCTTCTTCGCCGTCACTAGCCGAGACGATATCATAGCCTTCTGCGACCAACCTGATGCTATATATTTCGCGAAGGGATTTATCGTCCTCAACTAACATTACCTTGCTCATGCTAACTCCTATTTTATTATAATTATGCTTTATTTTCTAGCGTCATATTTTGGCGTTGTTGCATCGTGTTGTCGTGTACAAATTTAGCTTGCTGATAGGCGGCCTCGTCCATTCTTGGCAAACTAACATAAAAAGTCGATCCCTTCCCGACTTCGCTTTCCGCCCAAACGTGTCCTTCCATTGATTCGGCGCGCTGTTTAACTAAGTAAAGGCCTAGGCCCGTGCCGCCAATCTCGCGCGTGTCGCTATTATCAACGCGGTAGAATTTCTGGAAAATGTGCTGAAGTTCTTCGCTTGGTATCCCCATGCCGGAATCGCGTACAGAAATAATTACGTTGTCGTTATCAGCGCCTACGCCCACGTTTATCCAGCCTTGTGGAGTATATTTGATGGCATTTTCGATCAGATTATCAAGAATCTCGCGTAAATAATCAACATCAATATTTGCGTATAATGATCTATGAATTTTATGAATGCCGACTAGTTGACTATTGCTAGCCGAATCGCCGAATTGGTAGCTAAGATTTTTTGCCTGAATACTTGGCAAATGACCGTCGGCAATCGTTTTGACGAGCTCAGTTATTTCGACTGGCACAAGATTTAATTTTGCCCTATTGTCGTCCATTCTAGTAGTATCTAGCAAATCCTTGAAAAGATGGCCGAGATGCTGGGAGGCTTCGTGTGCTTTTTCGAGGTAGGTCTTAGCGCGTTCGTCGATTGTAGCGGTGGCTGGGTTTAAAGCAAGCCCAAGATACCCTTCAATACTGGCAACTGGGGTACGCATTTCGTGGCTAGCCGTGGAGATAAAAGTGTCTTTTTCTTCTTCCTCTTTGAGCTGCTTAGTAATATCACGAAAAGTTACGACAACACTCGAATTTGCGCCGTTGGTTGGCGTGATGATAATTGAAACAGGAGTAATTTTATTGCTATCTAGGGTTTGTATTTTGTAATCGCGGGTTTCGCCCATTTGGCCACTTTGCTGAGAATATCTGATTGGATCTTTGTCATCACTTACGGCCTGTTTATCGCTATCTAGAAGCTTAATGGAAGTGAGATAGTTCAGACCAATAATTTCATCGCGCTTTTTGCCTATCATGCGTTCGGCGGCAGGATTTACGAGCTGAATATTTCCCGAAGTATCAATAATTACGACACCTTCGTGGATATACTCTAGAACAAGTTCATTTAAGGGATTTTGGTCTTGCTGCTTTTGTGCTGTAACTTCGTTGATGTTTCTGGATGATATAACAGCGCCAGTCAGAGCTGGCTCTTTCTTTCGAAATAAACCCATATATAATTTTTATTTTAGCATAAGCAAGGGTTCATAAGAAATGACAATAACTATGTTATAATTAGCTTATGAATAAAGATGTCATCTACATTGAGCCAGAAGACGATATTACAGATATTCTTGAAAAGATTAAGAAAACCAAGAATAAAATCGTTGCTCTCGTTCCTCCAAAGAAGGCCGGCGTCTTGCGTAGTGCAGTTAATATAAAGTTAATTGCGAAGACTGCCGCGCGCAGTAATAAAACTACTGTCCTAATTAGTTCTGACGAATCCCTCATGAAACTCGCGATGGCGGCCAATATTCCTGTAGCAAAAACGCTTCAGAGTAAGCCGCAAATCCCGAAGGATTTCTCGCGCCTAGATATGGGCGAGGAGCCAAGCGATGTGATTGAGGCAAAGAAACCAGAAAAGAAAGACGAAGAAACTGCGGCGAAAAATAGCGAAAAACTTGCTGAGAAAGCCGACGACGAGGTACGCCCTCCATTTAAAACCGCAAAGGAAGACGATTCGAAAAAGTCTAATCCAAAAGAAAATGACGGAGTCCTTGAACTTGATTCTGAAGACCTTGAAGAGAAAAAGAGTGTGCGTGGCGCCAAGAAAGCTTTGCCAACCAAGGTGCCAAATTTCAAGAAGTATCTCAAGTTTATTATCGCGGGTGGTGTATTGTTGGTCGGTGTAATTATATTTATCATCTGGACGCAGGTTTCTGCGCATGCGGATATTAATGTAAAGATTAAAACTTCTGAGACTAACTTTGCCGAGAAGGTGACATTTGTAACTGGCAAAGAAAGTGCTAATCCTGAAGAAGGCATTTTCTATGCCGAACAAAAGACCGTCGACAAGAAAGTCGAAACCGAATTTGAGGCAACCGGCGAATTGGACAAGGGGCAAAAGGCAACTGGTACGATTCAGGTTATTATTAAGGGCGGCAGTGAAGCTTCCTGGAGCCCATGCAGCAGCATGGATCAGGGTGCGGCTATTAATGCGGGTGCTACGTTCGTGTATGGAGAAGTTGCTTATAAGGCAACCGGCGGCATTTCTGCCTCGGTAGACGACTTTGGCGATATGGATAAGAGTGGTAAATCTTGTAGATTGAAAAAGGATATTGTGCTTGGAACCGTATCGGTAGAGGCCGTAGAAAATGGCGACAAATATAATATTGCAGCATCGACGAGCGGTTGGTCTATGCCTGGTATTGATGCTTGGTATATGGATAAGGTACGTTACTCTAGCTCCGAAATGACCGGTGGCTCGAGCGATATTGTTAAAGTTGTTAGTAAAGACGACATCGAAAAAGCTAAAACTTCTATCACGATGCCAAGCGACGATCAAATTCGCGAAGAGCTTGCTTCTGAGTTCGATAGCGACTACTTAATTATCAAGAGTAGCCTCACGGCAACTGACGCAAAATATACCAGCAATCCAGATCTCGAAGGTGAGGTAAAAGGCGATCAAAAGCCAAAGTTGACTCTTGAGCGTAGCTATTCTGTCTATGCCGTAAAACGCGCAGACGTTAATGCTTTCATTACAAAGAAAGCTCTAGCAAGTATTGATAACGGCGATACGACACAGACGATTTATTCAACCGGCGTATCAGGCTTCGAGAAGAAACTTACTTCGAATAGCGATACAAGCGCGAAAGCCTCGAAAGATGCTGTATTCTTTGATTCTTATAAAAATCAAGACGGCGAGATTACGGCAAAGCTTAAGAGCGTTGTCTTGACCGCTCCGGAAGTTACCGAAGAAAAAATCCTCGAGATTGCCCTCGGCAACAAGAAATATGACGTTTCGCGTAATCTTAAGTCGACAAAGGGTGTTTCGGAAGTAACCATTAATACAAAACCATTCTCTACGATTCCAAAAAATGCAGAGAAGGTCACGATTAATATAGAATTAGTGAAATAATGCGTGTTTTGGCTCTGGATGTCGGCACGCGACGCATAGGGGTAGCATTTGCGGATACATCAGTCCGCATTGCTATTCCGCGCGCTATGATTCCGGTCGACGGAAACGAACTGGCAAATATTGCTAAAAGTCTACGTCTTGAAAAGGCCGAAATATTGGTTTGTGGCTATCCGCGTAATAGTAAAGGAGAAGCCACAAAACAAACCGAACTTGTGCAGGAATTTGTCGAAAAAATAAAGGCATATTTAGTAGAAAACGGGCAAAAAGTGCCAGAAATCCATTTTCAAGACGAATCTCTGACATCTGTATTGGCGGAAACACAATTATCGCGCAAAAGAGAACTGACGCGCAAAGACCGTGCTAATGGGATTGTAGATTCCGAGGCGGCGGTAATTATCTTGCAGGATTACCTCGAGAGTGCGGATTTAAAATAAACTAAACAAAAAGGAGTGGCGTGAAGAGGACGACGGGACATAGTCTGCATAAATTTAAAATAATAATAATATCGCTACTATGCGTATTTTTGCTTGTAATCATTCTAGGTACAGCGGCTGTGCTTTGGTATCGAAAATCTATCACGCCGGTTGCGACGAGCTGTGGCGAAGAGGATTGTTCATTGATAGAATTCGAAGTTGCCGAAGGTCAGTCTAGTAAAGATGTTGCACAAGCCCTTGAAGAGCAGGGAATTATTCGCTCGTCTTTGGCATACCAGATTTTTATGCGCCTCGAAGGTAAAGGCCTCATTGTACAGACGGGTAGCTATTCGCTATCAAAAGATATGTCCGTACAAAAGATTGCCGAGCACTTCAATGCCGGTCCAGAAGCGCAAACCTTTACGATTACCTTCTTGCCTGGCGGCAACCTGTCGGCTGCACGTGCTAGACTTAAGGAAAAAGGCTATACTGACGAAGCGATTACAACGGCGTTTGCGAAACAATACGATCATGCAGTGCTAAAGACAAAACCGGCTGATGCTTCGCTTGAAGGATATATTTATGGTGAAACTTATGAATTCTTTGTGGGCGTGAGTGTAGAGGAGATTCTGGAGCGCACCTTTGATCAGCTCGAAAAGGAAGTGAAAGAGAATAATCTCGAAGAAGGATTTAAGCAACAAGGCTTGACGCTTCACGAGGGCATTGTTTTAGCTTCGGTTGTCCAGCGTGAATCCGGCGTACTGCCAGACGATATGTCTAAGGTAGCCCAGGTGTTCTTAAAGCGTCTGGCGCTTGATATTCCGCTCGGCTCGGATGCGATTATTGCCTATTATGCCGATCAGCAGGTTGAAAACCGAGACAAAACCGATATGAGCTATCTTGAAACAACGCCATGTCCGTGGAACTCTCGACGTTGTGCAGGTCTGCCGCCAACAGCGATTGCTTCGCCGGGCGCAGGAGCGCTGAATGCTGTGGCGCACCCTGCCGATACGGATTACCTCTATTTCTTGACTGGCGACGACGGTAAAATGTATTACGGTCGCACGGAGGCGGAGCACGAGCAGAATAAAATTAATTACTGCCAGGAAATGTGTTTGATTTTGTAATCGTTTAAGCTTGTGTTATAATCGCTATAGTACTTTGTCGGATTTATCTGTAAAAGTATTGTCATCACGGTGGGGCGATGAAAAATTAATTATGAAAAGATTTCAATTAATATTTTTCAAATTATTACCATACATTATCGGTTCAAGCCTTCTTTTATGCTTGATGATTTTCGGCTCCCGAACCGAAACCGTAGAAGCCGGTACGCCAATCGCGACAAACTTTAGTAATATCGACTTTAAGATTACCGCAGATCAAGTATCTGAAACTTATACTGTTGCAAATATTGCTGATACGCTCGAGCTTGCTTCGGCTTCGAGCGTGAGCGAAAACTATATTTCCGTAATTAACCGCTACGAAGAGACTGGTACGATTGCTTCGGTTATTAATAACACGACCACCGAAAAGCCTACCGTTATTGATACAAGCGATCTTTCGCGCGGTATTGTCAGCTACACTGTTAAAGAAGGTGATACGCTAGACACGATCGCGAGCGCTTATGGCGTTAGTAAAGATCACATCCGTTGGAGCAATGGCATGAAGAAGGAAGATGTCGAAGTCGGCAAAGTCCTTTTGATCCCAAGCGTTGATGGTATTGTCTATAAAGTTAAAGACGGAGACACTCTTGATAGTCTCGTCGAAAAATACGGTTCGAATAAAGAAGAAATTATTGCCTATAATGACCTTGAAGGTAGCGATATTTCTGTCGGCGGTCAGATTATTCTGCCTGGTGGTAACTTGCCAGAGAAGGATCGCCCAGAATACGTTGCGCCTGCGCCAGTCGTAGTAACACCTACGCCAACTTATGTTTACGGTTCATATGGTCAGCGTCATGGTATTTCCGAGGTTGGTAACTATGGCTACTGGGCGAATGTCTATTATAGTGGTCAACCTGGTGCGGCGGGCAACCCTGGTGCTTTCGGTAACTGTACTTGGTTTGCATGGTACTGGCGCAATAACGCCGTCGCAAACGGCTCGCTCCCTGGAAATTATCAGCTACCTGGCGGTGCAATTGGCAACGCGCGTGACTGGGCTTGGAGTCTCGGCTCTCGTGGTTTTGCCGTAAATCAAACACCAGCCTACGGTGCAATTCAGCAAGATATGGGCGGCTATTACGGACATGTCGCAGTTGTTGTCGGTGTTGATCCTGGCGTATCCGTTACGATTCAGGAAATGAACTATGCGGGTCCGAATGGTCAGTTTAACCACGTCTACCAGTCGACGATGGACTGGGGCTATGCGACAAGCTTCAATTATATTCACGGTAACTAAAATAAACCCCTCCAAAAGTGAGGGGTTTATTTGTCGAAACTGCTAAAAAATGTTATAGTATAGATATGTTTGTAGATACCGCAAAAGTTATTATTCGCGCCGGTAAAGGTGGAAATGGCGCAATTTCTTTCCGCCGCGAAATCTATATCCCTAAGGGTGGCCCAGACGGTGGTGACGGGGGTAAAGGTGGCGACGTAGTTTTTGTGGCAAGCAAAGATTGTAATACTTTAATCGATTTTCGTTTTCAGCCAAAGTTAATTGCCGAGGATGGCAAGGCTGGCTCTGGGCAAAAGAGCTCTGGTAAATCTGGTAAGGATCTTGAGGTTGAAGTGCCGGTTGGTACAGTTGTAAAACGTAGTGATACAGGCGAAATTGTAGCGGATCTCGTGCGTGATGGTCAGCGTGAAATTGTGGCACATGGTGGCGATGGTGGCTATGGTAACTGGCATTTCCGCAGCTCAGTACGTCAGACGCCAAAGATTGCTGAGCTTGGTAACCCGGGCGAGGCTTTTGATGCTGAGCTTGAGCTCAAGCTGATTGCGGACGTTGGCTTGATTGGTTTTCCAAATGCTGGCAAGTCTACCTTTCTCTCGGTCGTCAGCAACGCTACGCCAGAAATTGCGGATTATCCGTTCACAACCCTTACGCCTAATCTTGGCGTGGCAAAAGTCGACGATACTAGTATCTTGATAGCAGATATTCCTGGTCTGATTGAGGGCGCCTCTGAAGGCAAGGGTCTTGGTGATGAATTTCTGCGTCACGTAGAGCGCACAAAGGTGCTTCTACATCTCGTCGATGTCTATAGCGAAGACGCTGGTAAGGCATATAAGGATATTCGCAAAGAGCTCGAAAACTATTCCGTAGAGCTCGCCGAACGTCCAGAACTCGTTGTCTTGACGAAGATCGAAGGCCTTGATGAGGATATTGTCAAAATGCAAATGTCCGCCATTCTTGCGGCTAACCCACAAGCCAAGGTGATGGCGATGTCTAGTGCCGCACATCAAGGTACACTTGATGTTTTGCGGGAGCTTAATCTTATGATCCAAGAGCAGAAAAAGACAGAAGCGGCTTCTGAAAAGCCGGAAGAAGAAGCCGAAGAAAACGATATCCCAGTCATTACACTCGAACTTAAAGAACAGAAACATCGCGCACATCACCAACGCTATCAGAAGGGTGAACGTGGTGCAGTTGTTGCCCTGAACGCCGAAGACGAAGCTGAAGATTTTGAAGATTAAGCATAAAAACTATTGACAGTTGCACTTGCTTTGTTATAATAAACATAAGCTGGTACGCTTCACGGGGTTCCACTGAAAAGTGGACAGTGTGGAGACTGAAAACCAAAAACAAACAGCGGATTAAAACAAAACAATGTGCCCCTGGGTGGGCGCGTAACAGCTTGAAAATCGGTCGGGCACGCGACCGATTTTTGTGTAAAATAAAAGCGCTTTGCACTTGGGGCTTCAGGATATAGTTTATTTGCTTATTTACTCAAAATCTGTTATGATATAGCAATCACGCTTTCCGTGATGTATCTTGAACAAAGGAGGAAGCGGTATGTCCGAGAGAAAAACGCCCACTCAATCCGATGAAACCGGGCGGACAGAGCCGACCCAATCGTCTGAACTGACCGAAGATGTCCTTCTGGCTTTTTTGGATATTTGCTCGAATTGTCCTGAATCAGGTTGCTGCCCAATCGCACGCGACAATTGGCCTCAGCCTCACGACAAGACAAAATGCTCAGAATGACGTTCCGCCCAAAGCCCCCGACAAGATGTCGAGGGCTTTTTTCTGTTATGAATAGTGGACGATTAATAAGCCGCCTTGGCGCAAAACATGCGGAATGCCACTACGGATATCTAGGATAGTAGAAGGTAAATTCATGCCGGCAACGCCACACACGACTGCATCGACGGACGGAAGGCGTCTTTTGACCTCTTTCGAGTCCATACAGGCATGCTCGCCGCGTGGGTTCGCGCTCGTTACGACTAGGGGTCCAGTCTTCTTGAGTAGATCAAGTACGTATTTATGTTCCGGAATGCGAATGCCGATCGTGCTGAAATTATCAAAGTATTCATTATCGAAATCGGCGCGCTTTTCGAAAATCATTGTCAGCTCGCCAGGGAAGTATCGTAAGGCTAAAGCGCGCTCTTGTTTAGATAAGACCGCGTATTTCTCGATTTCTTTGACACTCGAAACCATCACGGTAAGTATTTTACCGCTGTTGACTGGGCGCTTTTTGAGCTTGCAGAGTTTCTTGATGCCTTCGATGTTATGAAGGGAGGCCGCGAGGCCATAAACAGTTTCAGTTGGGATTGCAACGACGCCTCCGTTCTCCAGGATTTCTTTTACGGTGGCGGTTTCTCTAGTTCCCAATATTCTCATTTAGTATATTATAGCACATTTAATCAAAAAAATCAACTCCGCGCCTAAGTTAACCTCTCAAGTGCAACGCCTAGTAACAAAAAAGAGACATCTTTGCGTCTACCCTGTTAGAATTAAATTTGCATAAACTAAAAAGGAGTAAACAGATGTCTCAAGGTAAGTATACACATATTTCGTTTGAAGA
>JAFONX010000020.1 GCA_017418275.1 Candidatus Saccharimonadota bacterium
TCAGAACCGACAGCAACGATACCGTTTTCGTCGAGGTGACGAAGGGCGGCCTCGGAAACGTTCGGAATATCGCGAGTAACCTGTTCTGGACCAAGCTTGGTTTCGCGAACCTCTACATCAAAGTCGCGAATATTAATACTAGTCAAAGTATCATCTTCGACGAGCTTGCGGGAAATCACGATCGCGTCATCCATATTGAAACCATGCCATGGCATGAAGGCAACAAGCATGTTCTTACCAAGTGCGAGTTCACCATGATCGATAGATGCACCCTCGATAAGGATGTCACCCTTCTTGACTTTCTGACCACGTTCAACTACACAATGCTCATCATAACAGCGATCATCGTTAGTCTTTTCGAAGTGGCTGAGTTCGTACTGTTTGACTTCTTTGCCGTATTTAACTTCAACAACATTAGAATCGGCCTTTGTAACTTCACCATCAGCTTCAGCGAAGACAACCTGAGAAAGATTCTTTACGACCTCGGCGTCAATACCAGTCGAAACGCGAGCAGCCTCAGTTTTAATTAGTGGAACTGCCTGTTTCTGCATGGCGCAGGCCATCAAAGAGCGGTCAACGCGAGATTTTTCAACAAATGGAATCATAGATGCGGCAATACCAAGAATTTCCTTGTGAGCAGCATCAATATGCGTAACTTCAGTTGCCTCAACCTGGGTTGGCTGGAGAGCCTTACGGGCAGAAACGTACTGATCGACGAAGCGGCCATCCTTGTCTAGCTTTGCGCTAGTGTCAGCAATCACCATCTTTTCCTCGTCAGCGGCGTCAACGTAGACAACTTCGTCGGTAACTTTGCCGTCTTTTACGACGCGATATGGTGCTTCAAGGAAACCATATTCATTAATCTTGGCATAGGTTGCAATATTAAGCACGAGACCGACGTTCTGACCTTCTGGAGTTTCAACTGTACAAATACGACCGTAGTGAGTTGGGTGCGTATCACGCACTTCAAGACCAGCACGTTCGCGTGTCAAACCGCCAGGACCCATACTGGATAGACGGCGCTTGTGTGAAAGCTCAGCAAATGGGTTGGTTGCGTCAAGCAACTGGCTGAGCTGTGAGCTCGAGAAGAATTCCTTTACAGCTGCTACAACTGGACGAGAGTTAACAAGCTGAGATGGCGTAACGGTTGAAGGGTCGCTCATCGACATGCGGTCTAGGATATTGCGCTGTAAGCGAAGCATACCAAGGCGGAACTGGCGCTGAACCAATTCGCCAACGAGTTTAACGCGGCGGTTTGCCAACGAGTCGATATCGTCTTCTGGATCTTGAGTGTTGTTCAAGCGAATGATTTCAGAGATGATAGCGATAAGATCTTCCATCTGAAGCGTGCGGTGCGCGGCATCATTTGGCGTATCGAAACCAAGGCGCTGATTAATCTTGTAGCGACCAACGCGGCTATAATCGTAGCGCTTGTAATCAAGGAAGGTACGCTTAATAAGCTCGCGGGCATTCTCGACGGTCGCGAGATCGCCTGGGCGAAGACGCTTAAAGATTTCAAGAAGCGCAGTCGACTGCGTATCGGCTGGATCTTTTTCAAGCGTATTTTCGATGTAATGGATTTCCCCAGTATCAATATCTTTGAAATCCTTGAGGATTTCACTCTTCTTGCGACCAAGCGCACGAAGAAGCGTTGTTACTGGAACTTTTTTGCGGCGGTCGATTTTAACATAGATGACACCTTTCGTATCGGTTTCAAACTCAAGCCACGCGCCACGGCCTGGGATGATTTTCGCACCATAATATTTATGGTTGTTGACGGTGTCTGCTTGGAAAAATACACCCGCAGAACGAATCAACTGAGAAACAATCACACGCTCGGTGCCTTTGATGACGAAGTTAGCCTTGTCGGTCATTTCAGGATAGTCACCAAAATAGATGTCCTGCTCTTTGACTTCGCCAGTAACTTTGTTGGTTAGCTCAACATTGACATGAAGAGCGGATTCGTAGGTCGTCAAGTTGTCTTTTGCTTGCTTGGCGCTTTCTACTGGATCCTTAAAGTAATAATCTTTGAAGCGTAGACTCATCTTCTGACCGGTATAGTCGTCGATCGGGTTGAGCTCTTCAAAGACTTCGCGGAGACCGTAATCCTTGAATTCTTTCCAGGATTTGGTCTGATGCTCGATTAGATTTGGTATTGGAAGAACATTGTCGCCCTCTGTGAAAGTCACACGGGCGGCAGCTTTTGCAGTTACTTTGTCTGCCACATTCCCTCGCATTTATTTAGTGTTTGATATCTTTGGCGCGAAGAATACCGCCCCAAGCCAGCCCGCTTTGCCACGGCAAGCATAAAATACTCAGAGCACACTACTTCTTGGTAAGATTTTAGACTATTTCTGTCTTTAATTCAAGCATAAATTTTAACAAATAGCACGAAAATTCGTCAACAGATTCGAGCTCTTTTGAGTCATTTTTTTGAAAAATAATCGTTTGCATTTTGTTTATGACATTTGCTAAACTTAGGTTATAAATTCATGGAGGTAACAATATAATGATAATGGCCTTTTTATTGGGCATTGTTGTGTTTATCGTTTGTGCTATAACCACATCAGAAAGAAAGTATCTTATCCCCGACGAGGACAAAGTTACTACTAAGAATGTGCCCGAAAAGACAAAAATCCACTCCGCTAAAACGACTTCGTCAGCCGAGGCTACAAAATCTACAGAATTCAAGAACTCTGTCGGCCTAAATATATTATTATATGTTGGTTGTTTCTTAATAATTGCGGCCATAATGGGGTATATTTCGACAGTCGAAAAAGAATTAATCCCACCAATTGTCCTAACAGTCACAATGATGGCATTAGTAGCTAGCATTTTGATCTTTAAATTCGTCAAATTCTTAAAGCCTTCGAGTTACGCCTTCAATATTACTTCTCTTATTATGTTCTTGTTTTGGATTCCGTCACTCGAGGCTTTAGGCCTAGAGATTGGTTATGCCGCGCTCGCATCTTTCTTCTTCCTGACTGGCGCGGGTATTATAAGCGCCTCGATTTTTAAAGGCAAAGCGCTTTGGTATGCGCCAGCTTCTAGCGTAATTGGGCTTATTATTAGTGGGTTAGCCGTCATTGATATAGACGCAGGCTTTAATGGCAGCTTATTCCTTTATGGTTCAATTCTAACCTTCATGATATTAGGTATCGCTTTTCGCTTCTTCTGGAAAGCAAAAGTCACCTGGCTACCGGTACAGACCCGACACGCCACACGAAGTTTCTCTTTCGTCTATCCAGTCTGCGCCAGCTTCTTTGCATTGTTTTGTATGCAGATGATCGATAGATACCCCTTCGCGCTTACACTCTTCGTAGTTTTGCTTTCATTTTATCTAATACTTAATGACATCCTGCTAAAGAAAAAGTCCTTAGTTACTAAGTTACGTGTTTGCCTCGAGGCAATCTGTATTGCTCTAGCCATCGATTTTAGCTATGGCATCGCAACTTCCGAAGGAGCAGACTTCAAAAGAGACATTGTCCTTCTTGCTATCTTGATTAGCTCCTTCGTTCAGGGCCTAATCTCGATTAGTATGTTCGCTATCAAACACGACGAGGCGTCACATGGCCGCGAACGCTTTTTATTCGCCGTTTCAATTTTCGGCCTTTCAATCTGCGCCTTCATTGGCGGAACCGTCATGCAGAGTAATTCCTGGATTGGTAACGATGGCACACTCAATACGATTATTACTTTGTCTGCCCAGCTAGCCACAATTGTTTTTTCTGCTATCACATTGTTTTTCGACCGCAATGCACTGATGCTTATTATTGCTGGCTTTAGCCTAAGCGATATTGCGGTAACTAATCTTCAAGATTCGCCCGTGGCGGCATGTATTGTTCTTAGTATTAGTGCCATAGTATTCAGCGTTTCATATAGCGCAATTCGCAAACTCGACGAGAAGCACGCTTTAGTGTCTTCGATTACCCCCGCGGCCATTTGCACGCTCTTTGGTTTGGCGCTTGGTCAAGAAGCATCCATTTCATATATTCCAATTCTAGGTGTTGGCATTAGTTTGGCGGCGCAGGGCTTCCTACTTAAGAATTCCGGTCTGCGTATTGGCGGTGTTTATGTAACCGCGCTCGGCATCATTAGTGCTTGGGCAAGTATCCGAAGCGAGTTTGCTCAGGTTACTCCTTCGATAAGCTATTACGGTTACAGTAGCAAACAGTATCCAGTAGGTGTATCCGTCGTTGACGCAATCATGTGTCTAGTACCACCGGCCGCCGCTTTCTTCTTGAGCATCTTTGACAAGAAAAAGACAATAACTCTTAAAGACGGCTCTAAAACTATCAGCATGACACCAAACTTTATTGTTGGTGCTATACTAACGATTTTTAACGCAGTTTCCATTTTGCCTAGCATTGGTACGGGCATCGAATTTCTATGTTTTACTATCGCTCTTGCTATGCTAATAGGCTTGCTCATCTGGAGCGCCGCAAGGAAATGGCTCGGTTTTGAAATTGCATCGCTGATCGCTATCTTAGTTCTCGTGCTCAGAAGCGTTGGTGACAACATCTGGCTAACGCTCATCATAGCTGGCATGTGCATTATTGGTATCGTGATCTTTATTTCGTACAAGAATTACAAGAAATTCAATAATAGTCAGCCGACTGAGAATGCGCCGAAGTCTGAAGAAAAGAAAGCTCAACCGGTCGAAGAGAAACAAAAATCCGAAGACAACGAAGACTAGCTTTGTTTTGCACGAAAATAGCCGCCTGAGATATAGCGGTTATTTTGTTGCGATACAAAACCACCGGCTAGACCGTTGGACGTTTATTCCTTTTCAATTATTTACCAAGACCCTAAAAACCACCCATGGGTGTTGGGTGGTTTTTAAGCATATAAGCTCTCAACTTTATATAATTTGAAGCTGACTCGCAGTTAGCTTAATGCTTAATTTTATTCGCTTTGATTAAGCATTAACAGTATTATATATCAAGGTCGTCCAAATCCGCAAGTTCTTGGCGGGTCTTTTTTGCAAGTTCGCTGCCTTCTTCGACGGTAGCTTCGTCATCACTCGAGAAAGAATCATCAGCAGCAGTATCGTCTGACTTTTCTTTTGGAACATAATCGTCGTTGTTTATAATTTTGAGATTGTAGCGTGCGTCGTTCTTGGTACCGAGGGCGCGAAGCAATGTGCGAATGCTCTGGGCAGTAGCACCACGGCGACCGATAATACGGCCTACATCTTCTGGATCAACTTCTAAGCTCAACAATACGCCTTTTTCGTCGATAGTGCGGTCGATCTTAACTTTGTCTGGATTATTGACGAGGGTCTTTACGATATACTCGACAAATTGCTGGTCTATAGTAGCCATAGGTTCTCCGTTTTAATTTTTTATAGTTTTATTATATACGGTTTTGCTTAAAAATGTAAAAGATATCATCCTTTTGTAGCAAAAATCCACCCCGTGCAGAGTGGATTTTGATTTAGCTTAAGCCTCAGCTGGAGCTTCTTCAGTAGCTTCTTCTTTTGGCTGGTTCTTGCGAAGCTTGTCTGCATGCTTTGCAGTAGCATGTTTTTCGCTGGCTTTCTTGTACCATTTTGGCATTTTGATGCCTTCGGCTTCAAGAATGCGAGCAACACGAGAACTTGGCTGGGCGCCGTTGTTCAAATATTTCTGAGCGGCTTCCTTGTCCAAAGTGGTTGCTTTAGTATGTGGGTTGTAGCTGCCGACCTGAGCAACAATACGACCCGAAAGAGGGTGGCGTTGCGCTTCTTGGACGACTATCCGATAAAGCGGTAAAGCTTTACGGCCATTACGCTGTAAGCGAATCGCGAGCATTAATCTCTCCTAATAATTAATAATATTCTCTTATTATACCAAATTTTGGTAGATTTTTCAAGAGGTGAGCTATTTAGCCCACTTGTACGGCTTGCGCGCCGACATCTTGAATTCTGTCTGATCTGGGTGCGTCTTGCGATAGCGGCGGATTGCTTCAGAAGCGGCATTCACCTGCGCTTCTTGTTTGCTATGACCAACTCCCGATGCTTTCAGATGCGTACCAATATAGACACCGAGCGTAAAGGTCTTATCATGATCTGGACCTTCCTCTTTCATGACACGATAAGAAGGCGTAGTGCCGTCAATCTTTTGCGCAATTTCCTGCAGGTGCGATTTTGGATCGCGCCAGGATTCACCCGCTAGCATTTCGTCGACATTCGCGAGGCTGTTTTTGTAAATAAACTTTTCTGCTGCCTCGTAACCTTTATCCTCGTAAATGGCGCCAATAATTGCTTCGTAACAGTCCGCCAGGATAACGTGGCGAGCACGTTCCGAGCCATTCTTTTCGCCTTTGCTCAAACGGACGAGCGGATTATAGCCAAGTCTTTCGCCGGCGGCGGCGTTCGCCTCAGTGTTAACCAACGCGGCGCGCCAACTAGTCATAATACCTTCAGGCTCATCATAGGAATGGAACAAGAAATCCGACACGACAAGCTCGAGGATAGCATCGCCTAGAAACTCGAGGCGTTCGTTATGGTTAACAACGGTTTTCTTGTGCTCATTGACGTAGGAGCGGTGAGTTAAGGCGGTAATTAATAGGTCGATATTTGTAAACTCTAGATCGAGTTTTTCTTTGGCGAACTTTTTATATTCATCCAAACTACTTTTGTCCATCAAATTCCCCGTTACGAATTTTTCTTTTTGCAATTAGAATCAGCTTTTCGATATCCGCATACTCAATCGCATCAAGAGCTTCGCTGAAAGTAAACCAACGAATACCATTCATCCACTTTTCCTTGGTCGGGCGCTCGTTTTTATCGAGTGATTGTACTAGATAAACCTGCGTAGTCATTAAGACAAGTTTTTCGGCGCGGCGATATTTGAAATGGATTTTACCAAGCCAGCTGATTGCTTCAACTTCCTTGAGACCAGACTCTTCGCCGATTTCGCGCAAGGCGGTTTGTTTAGCGGTTTCACCTGGTTCAATATGGCCTTTAGGAATAGTCCAACGGTTTTTACTATCTTGAATTAACAAAATTTCGATGTCTTTATTGTCTGCGGTCGGACGAAAAACAATACCACCAGCGGTTGGCTCACGTACAATTTCTTTGATTTCTGGTTTCTTGCGAAATACGACTTGCTTTAGCTTCGAGAAGCTAGGCTCGCGGTAATTTTTCGTCGGTAAAGCATCTGGAACTTTGAGACCATTGCGCTTTGTCGGAGTAGTCTTGACACTGTTTCGATTAGTTTTTGACTGGCCTTTCCGACTAGGCGGATTCTGCCTTTTGCGCATCTTTTTCTTTTGGTTCTGCATTCGATTTTTCCTCTCCCCCCATGTTACGATATGCCGTACCCAATACGCCATTAATAAACTTAGATGAATTATCCGAACCAAAAGCCTTTGCGAGCTCTACAGCTTCGTTGATGGCAACTTTTGGTGGCACGCTATCGGTGCGTCTTGTAAGCTCAAAAAGACCAATCCTCAGCACGTTTCGGTCAATAGACGAGATGCTTGCGATTGGCCATTCAGGCGCCATAGGCTGAAGCTCTTTATCTAGAGCTTCAGATTCATCTAGAACTCCGTTGGCGAGATCGTGGACAAATTCCACGTCACCAAGAGCCTTGGCGTAGGGTTCGATATTCTTTGCGACAATACTATCCATATCGACGCTGTTATCGCCAGCCTTCGTTCGGAATTCCCACTCATATAAACTTTGCAACGCGATAATGCGGCCGAGATGTCGATTACTTGCCACTTTAGATTACCTCCCTTTTATTTTGTCTTTTTAGATTCTTTTTTACAGCTGCATGGTTTGCTACCGCAAGCTTTGCAACTTTTAAGTTTAAGATTTGGTGTAGATTTTGCAGTCTCAAAAGCTTTAACAGGCGAATGCTTGTTTACGCTACGAGCAAGCTTAAGACGCAAGTGACTGCGGCGAAGCCCGGTCTTGCGTGGGCTGCTTTGCTTTTTCGGTTCAGGCATGTAAAAATGCTCCTTCTTCGTTAATAATAGATACTTTGGACTTATTCTACTATAATTTTCGGGCTTTTTCAAGGGTCGGCGTCGGTTTTTCGGCGTCGCGTTTTTGGCTTTTTGTGCTTATGTTTTTGACGTGCTTGTGGCATAATATTATTTATGAAGATTCGGAAGGCGAGGTATCGAGTTAAGCTCACTATTTGCTGTATAGTTGCCCTGGTTTGTGCTTCTGGCGCAATTTTCTCTGGGTATAAGATTATCGAGTGGCTCATCGACTCACATAATACAAAGACTATTACAACGGAAGCTGAAGAGACTGCCGAGGTTGAAGAGGTAGCTGACACAGCCGAGACTGAGGTTATCGAGAGCGAGGAGCCAGAAGAATCCCCGTATTGGAAGTTTATTAATATGAGCTTGTTGAATGTTAATCTCGACGAGCTTCGCAATACAAACTCGGACGTTAAGGGCTGGATCAAGGTTGGCGGCACAAATATTAATTATCCGTTTATGCAGACCGGCGATAATGATTATTATCTAACGCATTCGCTTGACCGCAGTTATAATAGTGCAGGTTGGGTCTTTGCGGATTTCCGTCTCCGCCTGGACAATACTGACAAGAACATGATTATTTATGCGCATGGTCGCTATGATGGCACGATGTTCGGCACCTTGCGTACTGCAGAGACTAACGGTTGGCTAAATGACCCGTCGAATTTTATTGTTTATACGGTCACCGATCACGAAACATCTATGTGGCAGGTTTTCAGTACTTATCACATACCGGTAACGTCGGATTATATTCGCACTTCGTTTAATAGCGATGAAGATTTTGCGAACTTTACTCAGATGCTCATGGATCGCAGTTCGCACGATTTCAAAACTACGGTTTCTGGCGCGGATCATATTTTGACGCTTTCAACCTGTTACGGCGATGACGAACGCATGGTCTTGCACGCGAAGCTGATTAAGCGCGCACCGCGTTAAATTGTTTTGATTATTTGAACTATTTAGCTTTTACGCGAATGGCTTTTTCTCGCGCATACATTTTCTTTAGTATATTTTTTAAATCCATGCAGATTACTGTTCATTTCTGAATACATGTGTATTTAGTGGCCGATTTGGCAAGTAAATACGGTATCTCGAAAGTGCTCTCCCCTCATTTAGTTGCAGATTTGGCAACCAAATGCACATGTATTGCAAAACACATGATAATTGCACAGAAAACAAGTTACACATTTAGATAATTAATTTTTGCTGGCACTCCGCCACAAATAAACATCTACCGGTCTAGCCTCACAAAAAATTATCCTAGCTTCGCGCTAGGATAATTTTGCGATTTTACTTCACGACAATATTCACAAGATGCGTGCGCGTAATCACGATGGTCTTGATTTCTTCGTGGTCGCTGAGGATTTGCTTGATCTTTTCGTCGGACTTAGCGGCCGCCTCGAGCTTGTCTTTGTCTTCGGCGTCAGCGGTTGGAACCATGACACGAGCACGGAGCTTGCCGTTAACCTGGACAATCAATTCAAATTCTTCGTCTTCGAGCAAGGATTCATCGTAGTTTGGCCAGACATCATCCTTTGCACCGAGCTTTTCGAGCATTTCGCAGGCCAAATGCGGAGCAAATGGTTTCAAGAGGCGTGCCAAGGCATCGACATCGGCCTCGTTTGCACCGTTCTTATAAAGCTCGTTTACAAACTCCATCATACAAGCCACAGCGGTATTGAAACCATTATCATAGATGTCGTCAGTAACTTTCTTGATAGTACGGTTGCGAATGACTTTGTTTTTGTCAGCCTTTTCGAGCTTAGTTTCAAAGGCAAGACTCCAGCAACGATTCAAGAAACGATAGACGCCACCAATTGCACTAGTATTCCAGTTAGCCTTTTGATCGTATGGGCCAATAAAGAGTTCATAGGTACGAAGTGTATCTGCGCCGTAGCCCTGATCGATGACATCAAGCGGATCAATCACATTGCCCTTGGACTTGCTCATCTTCTTGCCGTCTGGGGCGTTAATATAACCGTTGTAAAGCAACTTTTTGACTGGCTCGCGGAAGTTTAGATAGCCTTCGTCGGCAAAGAATTTACACCAGAAGCGAACGTAGAGTAAGTGCGCAACAGCGTGGTCGGCGCCAACATAGATATCGGTCGGTGCCCAGTAGTTGACCTTTTCTGGATCCCAGGCCATCTTCTTGTTGTGCGGATCGGTATAGCGCCAGAGATACCAGCTCGAACAGGCATAACCATCGAGCGTATCGGTTTCGCGGGTCATTTCTTCGCCATCGATGGTAACCTTTAGGAATTCTGGACACTTAGCAAGGGCGCTACGACCAGTACTATCTGGCTTGTAATCGTCAACCTTTGGAAGTTTGACCGGAAGTTGATCTTCTGGAATAGCGTGCGCGTTGCCGTCTTTGTCGTAAGCGATTGGGATTGGACAACCCCAGTAGCGCTGGCGCGAAATGAGCCAGTCGCGCATGCGGTAGGTGACTTTCTTGTGACCGATGCCGTCTTTTTCGAGTTTTTCAACAATCTTTTCGCGAGCCTGAGCACTATCCATGCCGTTGAATTCGCCAGAGTTTACTAGCTCGCCCTCGTCGTGATAGCAAGCCGAATCATCGTCAGAGCTTTCTGGCTTTTCGATAACCTTGATAATAGGCAGGTCGAATTTTTCGGCGAAGGCGAAGTCGCGCTCGTCGTGAGCCGGGACAGCCATAATAGCACCTGTGCCGTAACCTATCAAAACGTAATCTGAGACCCAAATTGGAATTTCTTTGCCCGTGAGCGGGTTAATCGCGTAAGCGCCGGTGAAGACGCCGGTCTTTTCTTTGTTTTCCTGGCGTTCGATTTCGCTCTTTTTAATAGCATCTGCACAGTAAGCCTCGACCTTTTTGCGGACATCGTCGGAAGTAATCTTCTTGACCAATGGGTGCTCTGGCGCAAGCACCACGAAGGTGGCACCATAAAGTGTATCTGGACGGGTCGTAAAGACCTCGATAACTTCCTTACTGTCTTTTACCTTGAATTTAAGCTCGGCGCCTTCACTACGGCCAATCCAGTTTTTCTGCATGGTTTTGATTTTTTCTGGCCAGTCGAGGGAGTCAATCTCGTCTAGGAGCTCATCAGCGTAAGCGGTAATGCGGAAGAACCACTGTTTCATCTTTTTCTTTTCGACTTCGCAACCACAGCGCCAGCAATGACCATTCTCGACCTGCTCGTTCGCAAGGACGGTTTGGTCGACTGGGCACCACCACTGATAGCTCTCCGCCTGATAAGCTAAGCCCTTCTTGAAGAGCTGAAGGAAGCACCACTGAGTCCACTTATAGTACTCCGGATCAGAAGTATTAATCTCGCGCGACCAATCAATCGCGTAGCCAAGGCGCTTAGCCTGCTTGCGGAAGTTCTCGATATTGGCGAGCGTAACATCCTGTGGGGCGGTACCGGTTTTGATAGCGTAGTTCTCTGCCGGGAGACCGAAGGTGTCATAACCAAACGGGCGAAGGACGTTAAAGCCCTGTTGTGCATAGAAACGCGCAACACAATCTACGATTGAGAAATTGCGTACGTGACCAACGTGGAGACCAGCACCTGATGGGTACGGGAACATCTCCGCCATAAACATTTTTGGACGTTTGTCGTTGTCCTTGGCGGCAAAAGGCTTGTCTTCTTCCCAGCGCTTCTGCCATTTTTCTTCAATTTTTAGTGGCTCATAGTGACTCATAACGTAATTATTTTACCCCATATTTGAGGGGGTGTAAAATGCTTCCGTTTATAGACACCCTCCAGGCCGTAGTGTATAATGTATAAATATGGCAAACGATAAAACTGCGAGAAAAACGACTGCCAATATGAAGAACAAGCCCGCGAAAGCCAAGGCTTCAACGCCTTTGAAAAAGCGCGGCAATACTGGCATGTCGCTATATTCAAACCTGGCGCAAAAGCGTCGCATCAAATCAGACCAAAAAGCAAGGAAACGTGCCGAAGAAGAGGCACAGCTTCCGAAGAACCCTATTCTGAGGTTCTTTGCCAAGCTCCGTCCAGACCGCTTTTTCAAGGCGCTCTTTTCGAAACGTGGCATGCTCCGCTTACTTAAGGTTGCACTTGCCCTAGTTCTTATTATGGTGCTTGCAGTCGGCGGTTTGTTCTTGTACTACAAAAAGGACCTTGCCGCTATTAATCCAGAAGAGCTCGCTAGCCGTGTGCAGGATACTATTAACACTTATCTTGATCGTAACGGCGAAGTCCTGTGGGAAGATAAGGGTTCCGGTGATTACCGTCTCGTGGTTGACGGCGAAGACATCTCAAGCTATATGCGCAAAGCGACCGTCGCTATTGAGGATAAGAACTTCTATCATCACACTGGCGTCGATCCAACTGCGCTTGTACGTGCTGCATGGGTGACACTTCGCGGTGGCGCTGTTCAGGGTGGTTCCACTTTGACGCAGCAGCTTATCAAGCAGGTTTACTTCTCGGACGAGGCTAAAGACCGTAGTATGAGTGGTATTCCACGCAAGATTAAGGAGATGATTCTCGCCATCGAAATCGAAAAGATGTACGAGAAGGAAGAGATTATTACAATGTATCTCAACGAATCGCCTTATGGTGGTCGCCGTAACGGTGTTGAAAGTGCCGCACAGACCTACTTTAAAAAGAGCGCAAAAGATCTCGATCTCGCCGAGTCTGCCCTTCTCGCCGCTATTCCAAACAACCCTGCAGTTTACAATCCTTACAATACCGCTGGTAACGAAGCCTTACTCGAACGCCAGCACAAAGTCTTGAACGTGATGGTAGAAATGGGCGAAATTACTCAAGAAGAAGCCGACGCCGCAAAGGCCGTCGACATCCTCGCGCGCATTCAGCCAGAACAAAGCCAGTATGAAAACATTCGCGCACCATGGGCCGTGCTCGAAGCAAAGGCTGCGCTTGAAAGCAAATATGGTATCAAGACTCTGCGCGAAGGTGGTTTTACAATTAAGACTACAATTGATTTGCGCGCACAGAATATCGCAGAAGATGCCGTACGTGCCGGCGCCGAAACCATGTGGAAGAACGGTTCGGATAACGCTTGTCTCGTTTCGATTGACGTTGAAACTGGTCAGGTAATTGCCATGGTCGGTAGTGTCGACTGGAACCGCGAAGGTTACGGTCAGCTTAATGCCGCCAACTCCGCACTTGAGCCAGGTTCTTCTATTAAGCCGATTCTCGACTACGCACCACTCTTTATGGAGCGTGAAGGTGTTAACTATGGTCCTGGCTCTATTCTCAAGGATGAGAATATCGACAAGATTTATTGTGGTGGTTCATTCGGCGGTTGTAAACTACGCAACGCAACGGATCGCTTCTATGGCAACATTACTATTCGTACCGCACTTTCGACTTCACAGAACATTCCAGCCGTCAAGGCGCTATATATTAACGGCATCGAAAAGAGTCTAGATATAGCTCACAAGTTGGGCGATAAATATTATTGCGCAAACGGCGAAACTGCCGGTCTTTCGATGGCAATTGGTGGTGGTTGTTCCGTCAAACCAATCGAGCACGCGAACGCTTATGCTACACTTTCGCGCGGTGGCGTTTATAAAGATTACTCTTATGTCCTCGAGGTCAAGAACTCATCAGGTGATATTATTGAATCTTGGACAGATACCGAAGGCGAACGTGTCGTCGATCCGCAGGTTGCTTACATGATTTTGGACATCCTCAGCGATGTGAAGGGTCGTTCTGCTTTATGGGGTATGGCTTGGGCGACCGCTTACGGTTCTTATAGCCCTCACGTCAAGTACGCTTTGAAGACTGGTACAACTGAAAACGGTCGTGGCTCCGCAAAGGACTCTTGGGTAATGGCTACGTCTCCAGTAGTCGCAACAGCAATTTGGAATGGTAACCACGACGGTTCACCATTAAGCTCCGATCAGCACAGCGTGCCTTACGAGATTAACGGTGCTTACGAAGACCGCTTGCATGACGAAGTTTATGGCGCCGATGGTAAGTGGTACGAGAATATGGCATGGGAACGCCCAGCCGGTATTCAGACACTGACCGTGAATGGCAAGACAGATATTTGGCCAAGCTGGTACAACCAGTCTAAGTCCGGTATCAAGAAAGAAACCATGAGCTTTGACTCGGTCAGCAAGAAGAAGGCGACAGATTGTACGCCAGCTGAAACCCGCGTCGATGTCGAAGTTACAAAGACTTACGATCCGATGTCACAGAGCGAGGTCGCCACCGCTGATGGTTACGATACCGAAGCCGACGATGACGTACATGCCTGTACGGATATTCGGCCGACCGTTAGCGTCAATAGTAGCGCACCGGGTGGCACAATTACTGCTTCGGTCTCGAGTGGCACCCATCCAATCGCAAGCTATACTTTGGAAGTGGACGGCTCAGTTGTAAAACAAGGCACAAGTGCTGGCACGATTTCATACAGCGCAGGCTCGAAGCTGTCTGGTACCGTCACCGTGAAGATTACAGCACGCGACAATGCCGGTTACACAAGCACCGCATCGCAACAAGTCACAATCTCTGGACATTAGTCTACAAGAAAATATCCCCGCTGAGGGGATATTTTTTATTGCTTAGATTTGGTTTTGGTCTTGCTGGTTTGGCTACGTTTCTTGTCGGTTTTCTTTGCAACGCGGCGACCTTGCGGGCGGTTCTTCTTCTGTTCTTTTGGGGTTTTAGCAAGCTTAGCAAACATCATCTTACCTGCGTTAGTTTGTAAATAACGGACAAATTCAATCTCGACCATTTCGCGGGATTTGATGTATTTTTCGGCATCGTCGACTACAACCATCGTGCCGTCTGTAAGGTAAGCTACAGCCTGATGTGGGTTAGTGCCGGCGCCAATAATTCGGACACTGAGCTTGTCACCCGGAAGATATTCCGTACGGAGCCCCTGGGCAAGCTCATTAATATTAATGGTTTCGATGTGCTCGGTTTTGGCGACTTTGCTGAGGTTGTAATCGTTGGTCATAATAAGACCGTTGTTGTCTTTGGCGAGCTCAATTAGGCGCTCGTCAACTCTGACGTGACCAGGAATATCCGGAAAGACACGCGCTTCGACGTTTTCGATGCGTTCAAGTTCGTTGATGACGTCGAGACCAAATCTGGCACGCATGCGTTTTTCGGAGTCGGAACCGTCCGCAAGGAGTTGTAGCTCGCGCACAACGGAGCGCGGGATCAGGAGTTCGTCACCGATAAAACCGGCGCGCGCCACCGAGAGAATACGGCCATCAATAAGAGTCGAGGTATCCACAAAAATCCGACGCCTTGCTTTGCGATTGAGATTTTTAGCCTTGCCGGAGAAATTCGACACACAGAGTGCGGTCGTCTCTAGAAAAACTAGAGATCCGAGAACAAGTGTAAATAATTCCATAGATATATTATACAATATATTTATGCTTGTGGCAAGTTCTAGTGACTATCTCTATTTTAATCGAACTAATGCTTGAGCTTCCATAGCCAACAAAGTATGCTACTCGAATGAAAAGTGGTAAGGTAATAATACAACAAGGCGCACTAGTTTACCCGCATGAGGAGCGGGTCGCATTTGAGCTTGTTAAAACTGGTAACAATGTCACTTTTCTTGCGGTAGGAATAAACAAGAGCCCAGACATCTTATATATGGGCAAGAAGTGGGAAATTAAATCTCCGATAGGCTCAAAACGAAGAACACTCGAGAATAACGTGCGCGCCGCATTAAAACAGTCGTGTAATGTTATTATCGACTTAAGCCGAATCAAAGTCGAGGAAGGCAGTTGTTTACGATTTCTACGTGACAGAAGCAATAGGCTAGGAAAGAAGGTAAAGATAATGGTTATAAAGAAAAACAAGGAAATAGTTGAGCTATAACGAGCGGATGTTGACTTGCCTTCTAGCGTAATATATAATTTTAACAACTACAGGGTACAGCACTGCTGCATAGCGGAGCCAAGGCCCTGTTTTTTGTTTCTTTCGTTAGAGTTTTGAATGGTCTACTTAATAACGTATTATATATATTTGTTGGCTTGGTAGAAAAATCGGAAATTCCGATTTTTCTCACGCATTGCGTTTCTTCGAGCTCATTCTCTTTGAAAATGTTCAGTATATGTTCGCGTATGGTTGAAGTGTCTTTATCGAACAATTGCACCATTTGCTCGGCTGTAAGCCAAACGGTTTCATCTTCGAGGCTTATAGATAGCTTCGTGAGGCCGTCATCGGTTTGATAAATAATTACTTTCCCGCAAGGTTGTTTTAGTTTGCCTGCAGTATTCATCATGTGGCCTCCTGTTTATTTTGTTATTAAGATTATTGTAGCGAGAAATAGAAAGAGTAAAAAGCGAAAGCGTTATAATACAGAGAGACGCTCGTGCTTGACTATTATGCTTACGGTTATTGTCTAGTTGTTTAATTATGAGAATATTATTTAGTCTTTACTTTTAGCACTCTCCATGCTAAACTGCTAATAAGTATTATTAATGGAGGTAATACTAAGCGAGCGTCCCGCGGTAACGGAACGCTCGAAATGAGATTGTAGCTTTTACCCTACCGTCTCAGTTTATACTAGTCTCCAATTATTTGAAAGGATAAACATGATCCGCGACAATTACGCAACACAAACTGAGCTTGAGAATTCTCTAAAGCGCGATTCTCTAAAGAGAAATCATTATCTCGCTAACTTAATTCGGACTTTAAATTCAACCAAAAAGCACACTGTCTATGCCCTTGACGGCGGATGGGGTTCCGGAAAGACTTTTTTCGTCAAACAACTACAGTTCGCCTCTAATAATCCTCAGAATTTTACAAATCTTTCTAAGGACGTAATCGAAGAGTTCAATAATAACTATTCGATTTTTTATTTTAATGCCTGGGAACATGATAACCTGCCTGCTTTAGAGTCCGTAATCTTTTCGCTTTCAAAAATGGCTTGGGGTGGCTGGGAATTGGTCGCCAATAAGGTTGTTAACATAGCTGAAAAATTGATTGATTTTCCCGTCAAGGTATTATCGGGCGGAACTGCAACAATCGAAGATTTGAAAGCTTCTTACATAAAGCAATACATTGAGAACGCGAATAAGACTTATAATGTCAGCAAAGAAGTCTGTACTCTTATCGATAATTATAAAGACAGAACTGGTAAGAGAGTATTGTTTATTATTGATGATCTCGATAGATGTTGTCCTTCTTATGCTATCGAATTGCTGGAGTCAATTAAGCACTGTTTTAATTGTAATGGCGCGATATTCTTAGTTTGCGCAAATAATCGTCAGCTTCAACACACGGTTAAGAAGTATTATGGCGAAGGCTTTGACGGGTACGGTTATCTTGATAGGTTTTATGATTTAATTTTTAGCCTGCCAGAGCCAGACCTAGACGCCTACGTCAAATATTGCCTCGAAATCGAGAATCCAGACTATATTTACAATGAAACGGCTATTGGCTTGGCGAAGGTTTTTAATATGAGCCTTCGTCAAGTTAATAGATATATCTCCGATTTAATGCTGATTAGCGATTTTCTTGAAGGTAATAGTCTTGATATGGAAGGCAACCACGGTCGTGCCACGAAGAACGCTTTTATACAAATTGCCTCCGCACTAAAGATCATGGACCCCGAAAAATTCGATAGTTTCGTATCTGGAAAAGGCGTTAAAACATTAAAGGAGCTGGCTACTCGATGTGAAGAAATAGCCATACTAGATAGAAGCTTGGGTGGCAACACAGGTAACGGGACCGCGTTAATTCCCTGCTATAACGAACTTTTTAGACCAAACTCAATTAAGGCACATCAAAGCGCCGAAGCATTCCGCAAAGCGGCCACTTCAATGGGTTTCCCTGTAATTATCGACGAAGAAAAGCATTAACACTCATGAAAAATCTGCATGATTGGAGAATCGAAACCCCATCTATTCTCCCCAATCATAATCTTTAAAAGCGTATAATATGTACATGGATGCGGAGCAAATATCGCCAGCCTACTTACTAGATTTAGCCGATAAAATCGAAAGAGAACTCTGGAAAAGGCGAGATTTTAGCAAGTATAAATATGTCGAGAATTACATCGAAAGATGGCATGCGGTCGATGATTCCAATTCTTTCTGCGCCGAGGAGAATTTTCATATTTTTCGACAAGAGGACGAGAATGGTAATATTGATCTAAATAAGACGTTAGCCAGAATGCCTAGCGACATATTATTAAAGATTGCTTTTGACCTTGGGCTAGACACTCCTGGTTACCTACCAGTAATAGCCGAACGTTTCAAAACCGTGCTTAGCAAGAATAACAAAAATGCGAGAGATGTCTTCAGTGATGCCATAATGAATGTTTATTCGAATCCAGAAGATTCCGTCCTAGACGCATCCTCAGCTCTTGACGGATTACTGAAGTCAATTTTGTCCGATTCGGAAGTTTCCAAATCCTCCAGAAAGCCCGATGGATTATCAAAGCGCTTCGACGACGCATTATCCGCATTGAAGCTCACTAAGAAATCTGGCGCACCTGAAGAAATATACAAAATCTCGTCGAGTCTAAATAATATTGCCAAAGAAATCGATAATCTGCGGAGCAACAAGACCAATTCGCACGGCAAGCTTCAAGATGAATACGTTGTAGACGATCCGCTTTTTGCAGAGCTATGCGTAAATTCTGCAGCCACAGTCGGAATATTCCTCTGGGAATATTATGAAAAGAATTTTACTAGCAAAGACAGCGACAATAAAGACGATGCTGAGCTAGAAATAGATCTCGAAGATATTCCGTTTTAGGAATACATATTAATCCAAAAATCCATATGAGAGACACGGCGCGACCATTAGCTCTCGCGGTATTATATCCTATCGCAAGATAAACTTATCTCTTCCCCCCAAAAAAACATCCCCTACCCCCCTCCTCGGACTATAAGGAATCTATACATTCATCACAGCAATAGCCGGCAAAAGTCAAAACCAAAATGCGCTCGGAGCTCGGAATATTCATCGCACTTTCAGTCCATCCTTCTAACTTTTCTTTTCTGCCGAACTAGCCAGTCTTCACCCCATCACCCCCCCACCAGCTCATAGGTTTTCTCGATAGTACCGTTCATAGCTTCAATAGCATCATTCGTAGCTCGTCATATAGTTTTTAAACAAACCCATCTCAGAATGGTCGATAATATACAAAGCGACTACGTGGCGTATAATCACCACGCATCAATAACCGTGACCGATTCGGTTATAGATTAAGCCGAATAGAGGGCGAATACACCTTTGTAGTTTTATCTGCTTAGTTTTAATCCCGCCATGCTTAATATTGATTTTTTGAATTTATTAACGATTGGTGCGGTCGTAGAATGAACCGATTGCCACAAACGCAAACATAGCCAGAGAGATATACAAGATAGCCTATTACGGGCTATCTTGGCGCAAGATGAAAACACCTATCAATCATTCAATTAAACAAACAAATAATACCCCTCGAGCGAGGAGTATTATTAATAGGTTTTAGGCTAAGAACCCTTTAAGACCACGCACTAACCTTGCGAATAAGCTTTTCCAGATTCAGTATTATCGATTTTTACGACGGTTGGGCATGCTGGAAGCTGGAGCTTTTCGCAAAGCTTAATAGAAGAAACTTTCTGAGTATATAGGAAATTGACTACGATCGGGCCCATTTCTAAAACTTTTCTTCGCGCCTATCGAATAGCTCCGGCCTCTCACACAGCCGCCACCGGCCAAACATCGCATAGAACCCATCTGCGATTATTCACAATTATAAACTATTGCCCGTCGTATTAAGATAGCTTACTTCAAAATCTTTCCAAAACCGGCAGCCAATATAGAATCAAGCAGCTCAAAATCGAAGCAACCAGTGCATAAGCAAATATTGCGACTTCGCCAACAACTGGCGGAAAAGCGCTCGGATAAATATGTAGGCCTTTATTCAATATATTCAGCCTGAAGCGATGAATCAGATAAATGTCAAAGCTATATTTCGCAATAAAGCTTATAGCTATCGCTCCCGCACGATCATATACGCCTTATTGAAAAAGATTAAGATTATCTATAGTCTCCTAGGCTTGTCCAAATTACTGCTCAACCTGGCGTCTAGTCCTACAAAGAATCTTCTTCGCGTTTGTTCTGGCCGCACCCATGAAATATCTAAGGCTGCTCGTTCTGCCAAGAACAGCAACGATCATAACCCTAGCAACAGCAACTGCCACGAGCGTAACAGTATTCAGCCACAATACATTGATATAGTAGCTAGCCAAGGTTCCGGCCGCTATAATAGCCAAACCGAGAATCGGCTTTAGGCCAATACGAATTCGTACGCATTTCCGCACGATGACACAATAACAAATCGGCATCGCGGCGAAAGCGACGAGCTAATGCAAACCAATGCAATTAGCAACGTATAAGTTTTTAGCCTTGCCGCAAACAGCGCCAAGAGTCATGCAAAATAAAGCCCAGATTCGCAATGATCGCAACGACCGCCATGATTGCCAAGTTGGCGATATTGAGCACGAAATTCTTCTACATAAACAGCGCGATATTGATGCAGAATAGCGCAATAATGAATAAAACGCCTCTCGGTCCGTTTTGATCTGGACTGTCTTTTGAATAATAATAAGGCGCAAGTATAAAACAATCGCATAGGGGGCGAGCTCATATGCCTGCATACGCGCAGATAGTTTTATCTCTTTCCGCCCCCCCAATTACTACAGCTAAGCTAAGGGCTCAATATCCAACGCAGTTCCACCATTACAGATATCGCAGTTTTTTAGCTATAGCACATTATGGCCTCTTTAAGATCTTGTTAGCCCTACCCGCAATCACCCCAGCAAAAACCTAAAGCTCCCCGTCCTATGCAAAGCCAAAACAATCACGGCGCATGTCACACCAATCGCAACACCAGCATTAACAACCAATTGCGCGATAGTCGAGCTTAGATGGATCTGGCTAATAATCAAATACAAAA
>JAFONX010000021.1 GCA_017418275.1 Candidatus Saccharimonadota bacterium
AGACATATAAAAGAGCTATAGCTGTAAGGTTTAACCATAAATACCGTATTCGGTTCCCAAACTCAAAAAAGTTACCCACCGTTAGGCGAGTAACTTAAATCACCCTAGGTCGAATTTCTAGAGTTCGATCAACTGCGTATATTATAGCATTTTTATTTTATTCCGGCGATTCTTGCGATATGAAGCAGGAGCGGATAGTTGTCGTCGACATCCAGTTCGTGTAAGGCATTAATACCCTCCACGGTTTGTAGTTCGGTAAGGATATCGTCGAGGTTCTGACCGGCATGGAGCTTTTTGCCACAAGTGTAATTTCTCGATGTATCACTACTACAAGTTAGGACTAAATCGCCAATACCGCAAGCTAATTCTGCAGTATCTGGATTTGCGCCGTGATCAAGTAGATATTTGCGAGTTTCAGCATGTGCTTTAGTTACTAAAGCCGCAACGGCATTTTCGCTGTCACTATTAAAACCGGCACCAATAGCGTAGGCATTCTTAAGTGAGCCGCACAATAGAACACCCTGCAGGTCTTGGCAGATTTCGATTTCGATTTGTTGATTTGAGAAAATATCTACAGCTAGTTGATTTGTGGCTGTCAAAACAGATTGTTTGCCGTCCATGATTTCTTGCGCGAAGGTTGGGCCGGATAGAATGGCGAAATTTGTGAAATCTTTAAAAATATCTACAGTGCGAAGACCTTTGCTGGCGAGAAAAGTTGGCTTGTTTTTGAAATCGTCTGGATATTCTTCGAGAAAGCTCGGGAGAAAGTTGGATGGGATACAAATAATAACCGCATCGGCTTTTGCAACAGCTTGTTTGATGCTGACGTCTGGCATAACTTTTGGATCATAAAAGTTAAGATCATGGCCGTTATTAGAGACAATTTTGCCCAGGGCGCGACCATAGGCGCCTGCGCCAAGAATTGCAATGTTCATATACTACTAGTTTAACATAATCTTTATTGGTAAATACGGGGGACGCGTTGACTGACGCTACAGAGTATTTCATAAGGAATTGTGTCGAGATGCTTGGCTATTTCTTCGATGTGTTTATTGTTTCTTAGGAGTTCGACTGTATCGCCAACTTTAACTGTGTTGTCGATTTTTACAAAGAGCATGTCCATGCAGATGTTGCCGACAATTTCGTAGGCTTGATTATTGATATAGACTGCTCTGCCCTTGTTTTTGCGAATGATGCCATCGGCGTAGCCGATTGGAACGACGGCGATTTTGGCTTCTTCTTCCGCTATAAATACTCCGCCGTAACCAAGGCTTTCGCCCGGTTGTAAGGTATTGATTTGAACAACTTCGCTCTTTAACGAAAAAGTGGATTGTAAATTGTAATCTTCTGGCGCATAAAAGCCGTACATTACAATGCCAAAACGGCAGGCGTTAACAAAATCTGGTTTCGGATAATATAGCGTTGCTTCGCTGGCGCTCGTATGGACGATTTTGATGTTTTTGAGCGGGAGCGAGTGCGCAAGTTCTGAAAAGCGCGCAAATTGCTCGTTGGTGTGTTCGCGATTTGCAGCGTCATAAATGTGGGTATAGATACCCTCGACGTTATCTAGTAAGTTGTAGCTTTCTACAAGTTCTTCGGCGTTGTTGATGCCAAGGCGATTCATGCCAGTATTGAGTTTGAGATGGGTTTTAAGACCATCGAGGCTACCCGTTGGGGCGTTTTGGATATAATCTAAACTACTGATTGTGACTGTAATGTTGTTCTGCTTAGCGGTTTCTAGTCCAGAATATGGAATAATACCTAGGCACAGAATTGGAGTTTCGGAATGAAGCTTACGTACTTCGAGTGCCTCATCTAAGGTAGCGATAGCAAGATAATTACAGCCTGCATCAAGCATAGGCTGGATGGCTTGCAAGCCATGACCGTAACAATCGGCTTTTACGACAGCAAAGCAGTATTCGTAATTTGAAAACTTTTGGTTTAAGATTTGTAAATTGTGACGAATTGCGTCGAGTTTTATCTCGGCAAAAGTGTTGCGGAACATTATTTCTCCAAAGCGATAAGGTTTTCGATATGCGGTGTGTGTGGGAAGAAATTGTAGGGTTGTGCGGCAGAACAATTGTAAACTGCGGCGAGCATGGCGACGTCGCGGGCTTGTGTGATTGGATTACAGGAAAGATAAATAATTTTCTTCGGTTGCACTTCAAGGAGTTTATCGATAAGTTTTTTGTCGCAACCGGCGCGTGGCGGATCAAGTATTACAATACAATCTGGCGTAATATATTCCGTGACGTCTTCGGATTTAGCCAGAATGCATTCGGTGTTTGGTCGACCGGCGGCATTATTCTTCATTTCCTCGACAGCGGCGCCATTGACCTCGACGAGGGTAAGTTTTTGTCCCTCTTTTGCGACGGAGAGCCCGATGCTACCAACGCCGGCATAGAGGTCTAGTAGTGGACTATCGTCCATTGTTTTAGCAATCTCTTTTAGAACCATTTCGTAAACCGGCAGGTTGATTTGAAAGAAGCCGTTTGGCGAATAGGAGTACTTGCGACCGAGTAATTCATCGCTAAGATTTTGCATGATGGGGTGCGGTTTGCCGTTTTCAAACAAATCGCCGCTTACTTCGCCCTTTTGATTACAACGTAGAAGGAGAGATTGGTATTTGCGCGCCTCTTCATGCTTGGCGTTGAGTTCGTTTATGATTTCCTGTGCGCGAGCAAAAAGTTCTGGGCGCTCGATAGAGCTCTGAGAAATAGGAATTTTGCCATGGCTACCACGTTTGTGAAAGGCGAGATGAATAAGTTCGTCGTCATGGTTGAAGTATAGGGCATATTCCATCTTGTTGCGATAGAAGTATTCTTGTCCGTCGGTGGCGGTAGGGAGAACTTTAATATCGAGGTGCTGCTGACGGAAACATTCTGCGACAAGTTCTTGCTTGGATTTTAGTTCAAAGTCATAGTTGAGGATTTGCCAAGGGCTAGTAGAAAGAAAACAAGGGTCTTTAGGCGCGATGCGCTCTGGTGAGGCTTTCAAAATTTTCGTTATTATGCCTTCGCAGTAGCTAGATTTGCTTTTAGTAGTTTCAAATTTGATGTCTTCCTCTGGGAGTGCGCCCCAGACAAAGGCTTTCTTGCCGTTTTCGAGCGTAGCAATGCCCTGTCCGCCAGGAACGAATCTGTCAACGTGGGCCGAAAGGGCTTCTTTTTTGAATTTTTTCATTGGGGATATTATATCATGAGGCTTGATAACTTGGATTATGATGGTGTGATATGAAGTAATGGATGATAAGTTTTTTCAGTAAAAATCCACCGGGGGTACCGGTGGATAATAGTTATTTTAAAATCTGACTAGCTGTTATCGCCACAGTAAACTGCGCCACCTTCGAGATTATAGAAGATTGCGATTTCACGTTCGCCCTTACCAGGCTTTACATTTCCTTCTGTATCGCTACAACTTGCGTTTATGAAATAATAAATAGTGTGATTTAATTTATTTTCGCCATGAGATGCTTCTTTTGTTGGTGCTGGTCTGAAGCCAAGCTTATATTTGGTGCCATCTGGGTCCATACGTTGTTCTGAATTTTCATCGCCGATATACCTATTCATAAATGCTTTCAGGCTAGCGTCGTCTGATCCCCCGTATGAGACTGAAGCTTTTTTTGTTTTGTCGGCTGGTAGGGGCATTTTCCCATTATTATTGCTCGAGTAATCATTAAACGCCGAAAGAATGCGTGCCATGTCTTGGCGGCGGCGGGTGTTACGCTGCGAGCGCTGTAGGGCTGGTAATGCGATGAATACCATCAAGAAGATAAGACCTGCGATGGCGAGGACCAAGACGACCTCGATAATCGTGAAGCCTTTTTTGTTAGTTTTTGTCATAGCTTTTTTATAACTCCTTTTTTTAAGCTTATGTTTAAAAGTATATTAACATGAGCTTTCCAACATTGCAAATATTTTATATCGTAGAACTTCCGTCGAGGAATAATTTTTTGGCGGCTTTTTCTTCGATATAAATCGAAATCGTGCCATTGCCTACGCCGAAGTTACCTGTGCCATTCTCGTCCAAAGTAACCTCTGGACTGCGGGCATAGATAATATCTAAATATTTCTTGCCAGCGTTTTGTTTGCCAAGATTCATCTCTTTTTGCCCGCCCTTGCTATTACTCATAATAACTGCCAGGCTAGAATGCGGTTTGGCTGTGCTGCCCTCGCGCGTAAAGCCAACGATATGTTCGTGATCGAAATAGTCATGCAGTAGACCGCTTGCGAAATTCTTACGGATTTGCAATAAGAGCTTCAGGTCAGGCACAGCATTAATCTCATCGTGCGGTATACCATATAAGTCGCCCCAGAAAACGCAAGGTGTCCCTTCGCCGCGCAGAAGAATAATCGCGTAGGCCATGGTTTTAAACCAGCCGTCCACCCAAGAATCCAGACCTTGGCTAGGTTGCGTATCGTGATTATCTACAAAAGTCACAGCGCGATCTGGGAAGCTTTCGATTAAAGTTCCGTCCAATATTTTATTCATTGGATATTGATCACCACTACGTGAAGCCTTAAAGAAATTAAAATGCAGCGGCACATCAAAGAGCCAGAATTGATTACCGGTCTTTTGTAAATATTTACCAAGCTCGCCCATATCGTTAGACCAGTATTCGCCGACAGTCGGTAGCTCTAGACCAGTCTTTTGACGAAGGCTCGTGAGCCACCAAGAATAAAAGTCGCTGCCGATATGTTTTGTTGCATCAAGTCGGAAGCCATCTACGCCGGTTGTAGCAATATACCATTCGCCCCAACGAAGCATCTCTTCGCGGACTTTTGGATTATGTAGGTCAACGTCTGCGCCGAGGAGATAATCGTAATTGGCTTTTTCTTTGCCAACCTTACTATCCCACTGCTTCCCTTCGAAAAGGTAAATACTAGATTTCTTAGCGCGTTCGTCGTAATCGATGCCGTTGAAATAGGCGCTATTCCAGGTAAAGCTGGAATATTTGCCGTTGCGTCCTGGAAAAGTATATTTGGTCCAGGCTTCAATTTCCTGAAGGGGGCTGATTTGTTGTAAACGATTATCTCTGCTTTGCTCGATGGCGCGTACGACTTCAGTCTCGTCTCCGCCCATGCGACTATTTAAAACAATATCCGCAAAAACTTTAATGCCATGTTTTTGTAGAGATTTTATAGCATTGAGGTATTCATCTCGGGTGCCATATTTGGTTGGAATGAAACCTTTTTGGTCAAATTCGCCAAGGTCATACAGATCATAAACGCCATAACCGACGTTTTGGTCGTTTTGGCCCTTAAAGGCCGGCGGTAACCAAACGCCATCAATGCCTAGTTTAGCTAAACGACTTGCCTCTGCAGCGGCGCGGCGCCACAAGAGGTGGTTGTTCGGCAAATACCATTCAAAATATTGTAAGAGGGTGAGGTTATTCATATCTGAGCGCTTCGATTGGGTCCTTCTTTGAGGCTTTACGCGCAGGAAGAACACCGGCAAGCAGAGCGATAAGCATAATTATGAGAGTAATCGAAATTAAATCTTGTGGTCTGAAGATGATGAGGGTGAAAGTCGGTAAATCTTTAAGAATTGTTGTATGCGTAATGATATTAACAACTTTTCCGATGATAAACGAGACGCCGATGCCAAAGATTGAGCCCCAGAAGCCAAGCATAATGGCCTCGATGGCAAAGTTTACAAAGACGCGACCGTTACTCATGCCGAGAGCTTTGTCGAGTCCAATTTCGCGCGTGCGCTCTTGAACCGACATTAAAAGCGTATTAATGATACCAATGGCCGCTGCGAGTAAGGCGATGCTGCCAAAGATTTTGAGAACGGTTAACATAGCGTCAAAGAAGGATTTGATTTGGCCGACTTCATCTTCGACGGTCATTGCGGTGAGTCCGAGGTCTAACATGGCCTCTTTGATTGTTTCGGCTTTTTCTGGTTCGATAACGGCGGTCGCCTGAATTGCGCGGTTATTCTCTTCTGGGATTCCGTCATTATTAATGGCGTTGATTTTATTCCAGAGCGCGATATTTGCGCGGCTACCAGTCATAGCCAAGATGCCTGGAGCTTGAATGCCGACAACCTCTGCTTCGACGGTCGAAAGACAATCGGCGCGCTTGACTACAGCGTAGCACTTGATGGTACTCGCGGCGGCAATTTCGACGGTTTTACCAATGGCGTCTTCTGGATTATCGAAGCCAAAAGCGTTGGCTAAGTCTTGCGAAATGATGATTTCGTAGGCGTCAGTATCTGGGTCTGCTTTACGGCCGGCGCTTAAATCCATGTCTAGGTCACCGCGTGGGACGAGGTTCATATTGAGCTTGTAGCGCTTATCGCCATCTTTGAGCTTGATATATTCTGCGCTGGCATTTTTGAAAGCATCAATACTAACAACGCCGTCAATTTTGCGTGCGTCTTCGAGTTGTTTTTCGGTGAGGTAGATGTCTAGGCTTTCGTTTTCTTCTGGCTCATTGTACTCTTGAATTTCTTGCGAAAGCATTGAAGCCATTTGCTCCATAGCCTTCGTATTGGTGATTTCGACATAATTTGAGCCGCCGGCCGAATTGAGCTGTTTGTCGATAAAATCGTTGACACCAGCATTAATTCCGGAGCTGAGAATGATTACGAAGCTACCAATAAAAATCGCTAGGATAGTTAGGAAGCTACGCAGTTTGTTGCGGAGGAGACTTTGATTGGCTTCTTTGATAATATCTAAGACTTTCATTATTCATTCTCCTCTATTTCGACATGTTTGATTTTGGCGTCGTTACGGATACCGTCGGCGTTTGTATCACCAGAAAGGTGGTTTTGACGGCGGTGAATTTTTTCTTGTTCGACTATCTCGGCAAGCTCGCGCTCCTCGGCAAAGTCTTCGTCAGATACGACGCGTCCATCGGTGATACGGATTTGGCGATCGCATTTCATGGCAAGGTCTTCGTCATGCGTAACGATGATGAGGGTGATGTTTTTCTCGCGATTGAGCGTAAAAAGGGTTTCTTCGACTTTTTCGCCAGTGACCGAATCAAGATTGCCGGTTGGTTCATCAGCAAAAATAACCGCTGGATTATTTACAATTGCACGTGCAATACAAACGCGCTGTTTTTGACCGCCGGAAAGATTATTCGCTTTATTTTTAGCTTTTGATTCAAGACCAACAACCGTGAGGGCGTGCATGGCGCGTTTTTTACGTTCTCTGCTGCCAACACCTGCGATTTTGAGTGGTAACATGACGTTATTAAGAACAGTGTCGTTGGCGTTCATGAAGAACTGCTGAAAGACAAAGCCAAATTCTTTATTACGCAATGTATTGAGTTGGCGTTGTTTGAGTTTGGAAGTTTTGGTGCCGTTAAGGGTAATTTCGCCTTTGGTTGGGCGATCTAGTAATGCTAGTAGATGCATTAGAGTTGATTTGCCTGAGCCAGATTTGCCAATAATCGCAACAGACTCGCCTCTGTTGATAGATAGATTAATACCGCGCAGTGCTTCAAATTTAGAATCACGTTTGCCATAAGTCTTGTGAAGGCCGCGGACTGTAAGTAAGTTTTCTGCCATTACCTTATTGTAGCATAGCTTTAATGCTTATGCTTGTTCTCCTCTGTTTTTTGAGCGTGCAAAATGCCCCGCCAAGAAGCGGGGTTGTTTTTGCTATTGGCTAACGAGATATAGTTTCTTATATTCACTACTATCGTCGAGCTGTTTTTGGTAGTTGTTTTCGATGTTGGTAATGATGCTAAAATCGGTATTTGGGTTGACTCCAGGATTGTAACTATTAGTGGTCGCCTTGCCGGTTGGGTAGCTTTTGCCTTCGATATAGCCATCATAGAAGTTTATGAGATATTGACATAGTCGTGTTTCGTTGAAGATTCTCTTATCTTGTGATAATATTTAAGCATCGTTGGGCCTTCGCCAAGTGGTA
>JAFONX010000022.1 GCA_017418275.1 Candidatus Saccharimonadota bacterium
AGACATATAAAAGAGCTATAGCTGTAAGGTTTAACCATAAATACCGTATTCGGTTCCCAAACTCAAAAAAGTTACCCACCGTTAGGCGAGTAACTTAAATCACCCTAGGTCGAATTTCTAGAGTTCGATCAACTGCGTATACTATGGCATTTTTTATAAAAACCTGGTCGAGCCAAATGGAATTTTGACTTTAACTAATTCGGTTCCGAAAGAATCGGCGCAGAAAATTGTACGGTCGCCAAAACGGCGATTAATCGCGTCGGTAGCTAGGCAAAGACGATTATTGTGCTCGATTTTATCTTGCTCGAGGTTGAGCTGGGCTTGGGGTTTATCTTGAATCTTGTATAGCGTGACGCCGACAATGCGCAATGGTGCTGGAAAATCTTTAAATAGCTCGCGCGCTACGCGAATAATATCCGCGTCGGTATGGATTGGCTCGTGGAGGAGAATGTTTTTGCGTATCGGGATATCGTTGTAATCTACAGCCCAGACATAAACTCCGCGGGCGTATAGTTCTCTACTGCGTAATCTCATGCCGGCATCTTCGGCGAGATGGATAATACGCGCTTCGATTTGTTCGTGCGTGAGTCTACGTGACTCCAAAACATATTGGCGTCCAATGGATTTAATGTCGCTGACCCAATCGTCGACTTCGAGCCCACGTAAACGCTGATACCACTTATGACCATCGATGCTTTTACAGACCATTTTAACGAGAGTTGCTTCGTCGGCGTCGAGGAATTGGAGTGGCGTATAGATGCCGACCGCGTTTAGCCGAGCTTCCATACGAACATTAATGCCTGGTAAATCTTGGAGTTTGAGCTTACTAAAAACTTCGCGCTGGTTGTGAGGTGTAATCTCGTCATAGCCGTCAGGTTTGTGAAGTTCGGCGGCGAGCTTGGCAAGAAAGCGGTTACTCGAGATGCCAATATTGCAGCGCATATAGTTACCAACTTCATTACGGAGGCGACTCTTGATTTCGGCAACAAGCTCTGGGTTTGGGGTGTTTTGGATATGTTCTGGACTGAGTGCGAGGTTTAAGACGCCTTCATCGATAGACTTCATAACGACGTCCGGCGCGTAATCTTCCATAATTTTGCGAAGTTTTTTATGAACGAAAATGTATTTGTCTGGCTCGGTTTCGACAAAAACGACGTCTTTGGAAATTCTTTCGGCTTCCATGCGGCGCATGCCGACTTTGATACCTAGAGCCTTAGCTTCGTAGCTGGCGGCAACAATGCAAGCATTGGGGGTGAGGCGATTAGTGACAGCGACAGGGCGTCCGCGTAACATCGGACGGGCTTGTTGCTCAATGGTGGCAAAGCAGGAATTGAGATCGATATACATGGTTTTGAGCGGCAGATTATACATAGTGGTCTCCTTCGTAATCTAGATACCAGTTAAGACTTTCGGTATCGAGAGTGATACGGTAATCTGTAGCACCGTCGGTAATATCAAAAGCAAAAAGGGTTTTAAGTCCGTCGTATTTGGGGTGGATGAGACCAATTTCGGTAATTTGTACTTCTCTGCCAGATTCGGTGCGAAAAGCAATTGGTCGGCAATGACCAAGGAGTTTACGCGAAAAAGTTGCATCGACTTCGATGGGTTCATGGAGAGGTTGTTCGTTGTAAGAGTAAGAGTTTTGATTCATAAAAATCCTAAGGCTAAAAGTTTATAACTGATTGGTGACGCAGTTTATGCAAACTATCGCGTCGGATTTTTTATGAATCGTAGTCAGGGACCGAAGTATGACTCGATAGAATTATTGTAGCATATTATTTGGTTCTGTTGTGTTTTGCGAGATTTTTAAGATATGGTATAGTATATCTATGGCAAAGAAAGTTAAAGTTGCACTGCTTAATCGCAACAATAATCACAAGCATAGCGAAAAGCGCAAGCACGCTCGCCACAAAGATGGTCGCTAGAAAATACCACCGTTAAAACAAGCGGTGGTTTTTTGAGCAGGAAAAAGGCTCCGGGGGGATGGAGCCTGAGGATGTATAGATGATATAGATGAATAGGTACGGGTTACTGCTTGCCTGTGCCGTGGCAAGCCGAGCACTTGGTCGGGCTTCCGAAGATGTGTCTTACTTCTCCGGTTCCTCCGCACTCAGGACAATTCGGTCTCGATCCGAAACCGAATCCGAACAAACTACCGCCGCGGGTGGCACCTGCGTATGTTGCACACTCATCGCAGAGGCCATTCTGGATATACCTGAGACGGCCGCAGTGTTCGCATCTGTCAAATACTGACATGCATATCACCTCCTTTAAAGATCTAGATCGGAAAATCTATTCGACTCCCTCTCTGAATAGCGTCTAGACTATCGCCAGAACTATAATGTATATTATAGCACAAGTGGCATAATATGTCAATGCGGACGTTAGGGTCCAGGACCTTTGCGACAAAATAGTTGGCAGTACTTGCCAACAAAAATAGGTAGTTTCATACTTAAAGTTGCTCAAAACCTAAACAGGAAACTACCTATGGCATATTGTATAGATAAAGCAATCGAAAAACAACGCGAAAAAGCGCTAAAAGAGAT
>JAFONX010000003.1 GCA_017418275.1 Candidatus Saccharimonadota bacterium
CACGAGAGTGCGTCAGCCTAATGATAATGCGCATATTGAGCGATTTAACCGAACAATGCGAGAAGAATCTATTGGTCCATATACCGCAAGAACGCTGCCCGAAGTTACTAAGAGCATTCAAGAATACCTAATCTATTACAATTATGCTAGAATACATACAACTTTAAGAATGACTCCTATGCAAGTGTTGCAAAGGTGCTGACCCCTCTAAGTGTACTACAGGGTCATTCCTCCTGGATTAGGTCATCATTCCTTGCTATACTAAGCTTAATGTTTATTGCAATTTGCATCTTAGGAATATACCTAGTTTTACTCATTATTTGGTGGATAATTTGCACCATTTCGTCTAAAAATGCTATCAGTTCCGGCGAACGTGCGCATTTTGATTTTACCGAAATGTTAGATATCGGCCTCATGCGCTTCTGGCGTTTTATTAGTTACTGCGCACTAGCCGGTCTCATTATCTGGCTTATTCTAATCGGGAAGTGGTATTTCGCATTTATTCCACTACTTTGGTATATCAAGGTCTTTTGGTTTGGCAGCCTCTTCTATCTCCCATTCAACCTCATCGAAAGTCGCTATATGGCTAAAGTTGCAATAGTTTTTGGCTGCAAACGCGCTGCCAAAAATTCTCACGAGCGCAACCAACAAGTCGAGAATATGAAGAAGAATAACTGGACTATCCCAGATAAAATGAAATAAACCAAACTCTCAAAAAATTATGACTCCGACCCTCGAAGTCTTACCTTTCTGATTTCAAATCTTCAATATAGCTCTTGCCGTTTGTGTAATTTAAAGTCTCAACATGAGGCATCGCTTCAAGTAGAGCAATAATCGCCTTATCGGTCTCATCATTCTGCATCGAAGCCTTCGCCTTTTTTGCATGCGAGTTAACATGAAGCTGACGATATACAATCCGCGTCACACCAGCCTGTAATAAATGGCGCAAGCAATCCACGCATGGTGCCACGCTACTATATACAATACAATCCGTTAAATCGCAATGCGAAAAAATCATCGCATTCATTTCGCTGTGAATCGCAAAATAATACTTCATTGGACGCTCGGACAAAGTCAACTTTGACTCATCGGCATGCTGAATTAGACCATTGTAACCAAAAGAAATCGGACGATGATTCTTCGTCGTGATTACTGTGCCAACTTTCGTAGAAGGGTCTTTCGAGCGTAAAGCAACCGTTTCAGCAATTTTCAAAAAATATTCATCCCATTCCATAGCAAACTCCGTTCCGTTTTTAGTTAGTAACTATTATAGCAAAGATGCACCCACTTGCATTCTTGGGGATTATGTTATTATAAGGTAATATGAGTAAAAACTTAGTTATCGTAGAGTCTCCAGCGAAAGCCCACACTATCGAGAAATATCTCGGTTCAGATTTTCAGGTTCTCGCCTCTGTTGGGCATATTCGCAAAGATACTAAGGTAGACAAAAACACTTTCGACGTCACTTATGAAGTCGACCCAGGACACAAACAAATACTTGCCGATCTTAAAAAGGCGATGAAAGCTTGCGACAAAGTTTGGCTCGCAACGGATGAAGACCGCGAAGGAGAAGCAATTTCTTGGCATCTTACACAGGTGCTTAAATTACCAGAAGACACCGCGCGTATCACTTTCCATGAAATTACCAAATCCGCCCTCGAAGAAGCCATCAAAAACCCACGCACCGTCGACATGGCTATGGTTTCTAGTCAGCAGGCTCGCCAAACCCTCGATATGCTCGTCGGTTTCGACCTTTCTGGCATCGTGCGCAAAAAGGTTCCAGGCGCCATTTCTGCCGGTCGCGTCCAGAGTCCAGCTCTTCGCCTGATTGTCGAACGCGAACAACAAATCGAAAAATTTGCTAGCAAATTCACCTATAAAGTCGTCGGCGATTTCGGTTTTCCAACCACATTAAACAAGTCTTTCGACACCGAAGAAGAAGTTAAAGCTTTCCTTGAAAAGCTGATTGACGCCGAATACCTCGTCAGCGCCGTCGAACACACACCTGGCACCCGCAAACCAGCCCCGCCATTCACAACCGCAAGTATGCAAATTGAAGCCAACAGCCGCCTCGGTTACTCCACGCGCGTCACCATGAACGCCGCTCAGGCGCTCTATCAGGCTGGCTTAATTACCTATCATCGTACCGACTCCCTCAACCTCAGCAAGCAGGCTGTTGCTAGCATGGCTAGCTATATTGAGGATACTTACGGCAAAAAATACCTCAAAATCCGCAATTTTAAGACTAAAGATTCTAGTGCACAGGAAGCCCACGAAGCAATCCGTCCAACTAATATCGCGGTCGAAAAAGCCGGCAAAAACACCTACGAGCAACATCTTTATGCCCTAATTCGCGCCCGCGCACTCTCGACCCAGATGGCTGACGCCGAACTTGCTAAAACCACCATCACGATCAGCACGCCAACCGAATATGTTTTCGAAGGGAAGGGCGAAGTTATCACTTTTGACGGCTTCCTTAAAGTCTACGGACGCCTCAAAGAAAGCGAATTACCAGACCTCCAAGTTGGCGACACGGTCGAAGCTAAATATATCGCCGCACGCCAAAACTATAGCAAACCGCCGGCCAGATATACTGAAGGTTCGCTCGTTAAAGAACTCGAAAAACTCGGCATTGGCCGCCCGAGTACTTATGCTAGCATTATGACCGCCATTCAATCCCGCGGCTATGTCGTAAAGGGCGAGAGCGAAGGCGAAGATCGCGATGTTGTAGAATTTCGTCTCGAAGATCAAAAAATCTCTCGCAATATCGTGCAGGAAAAATTCGGCGCCAACAAGGGCAAGCTATTACCAACCCCGATTGGCGAACTGATTTCCGGCTTCCTCACCGACCACTTCAAGAATATTGTCGACTATAAATTTACCGCGAGCATCGAAAAAGACCTCGACCTTATCGCTGAAAGAAAGCTCGACCGCGTTAAAATGCTCCGCGATTTCTACGGCCCATTCAATGACGAAGTACTTGCCGCAGAGGGAATCGAGCGCTACAATAACGCCCGCCTGCTTGGTCATGACCCCAAAACCGGCAAAGCTATCTATGCAAAGGTCGGCAAAAACGGTGGTTTCATTCAGCTCGGCGACAATGAAAAAGAAACTGGCGAAAAACCAGTCTTCGCACCACTACCAAAGCGCAAAACCGTCAAGACTGTCACGCTCGAGCAAGCTCTCAATCAGCTCGAGTTACCGCAACTTCCACGTTCGCTCGGCAAAGCTGCTGATGGTACCGAAATTATCGCGGCCGCCGGTCCGTTCGGTCCATATCTCAAAGCTGGCAAATATAACGTGCCAATGAAAAGCAAGGAAGAGAACTTCGACCCATATACTATCACTCTCGAACAAGCTGAACCGCTTTATATCGCCAAACGCGACAGCTATATTGCCGACTGGGGAGATATTCAAATTATCAACGGCGCCTACGGTCCATACGTTAAAGGACCAGGTCGTCGCAATAATGCCAAAATCCCGAAAGACGTCGATCCAAAGACCATTACGAAAGAACAAGCCGAAGAAATGCTTGCTAGCAAACCTAAAACTACACGCCGCCCAGCTACGCGCCGCGCCTCAGCTAAGAAAAAGACCTCTACCAAAAAGACTACAACTAAAAAATCCGCCAAGAAAACTACAAAAAAAGCGGCAGCTAAATAATCTTAAAAATCCCCACAAAGGGGATTTTTAAAACCATAAAAAACGCCCCGAGCTTTCGCCCGGGGCATACGAAACAATCAGAAGATGTGAAAGTTTACAAATACAGACGCCAGTGTATTTGCAACCGTTGACATCATCTTGATAAAGATATCGAGGGCAACGCCTACAACATCCTTACGCGTGTCACCAACCGTGTCGCCGACAACCGTAGCCTTATGCGCATCGGAACCCTTGCCGTAACCTTCCAAAGCGCCACTCTCAACGTATTTCTTCGCATTGTCAAAAGCGCCACCAGAATTACCCATAAAGATTGCACGGGTAATTGCTACAAGAGTTGCACCGACAAGAATACCGCCGACAAACTCTACGCCAAAGACTACACCGCCAACTACGGGCACCAACATCGCGAGTAGAGAAGGCACAAGCATCTTTCTGAGCGCCTCTTCCGAAGCCATGCGAATACACTTATCGTATTCTGGCTTCACAGTGCCAGCAATTACGCCAGGCACTTTCAACTGACGAATACTTTCATCTGCCATTTTCTTAGCAGAATCAATTGTATTTTTAGTCAGCAAAGCCGTAAAGAATTCAATCAGCGCACCGCCAACTAATGCACCCGCAATCACAACATATGACGCAAAGTTCAGTATCGGTTCACTCGCTTCAGAATAATTACCGACATAGGCAAAGATTAACGAGACGGTCGCAAAGGCTGCAGAACCAATCGCAAAACCCTTACCAATCGCCGCCGTCGTATTGCCTACTGCATCGAGCTTGTCCGTAATCTTACGCACGTCTTCGGAAAGGTGGCAACTCTCGGCAATTCCGCCCGCATTATCTGCGATTGGTCCGAAAGCATCAATTGTAACTGTCGTACCGACAAAGGACAACATACCCATCGAAGCCACCGCGATACCATAAGCACCACAAGTCATTCCAGACGCCACGAGCGAAAAAGCGATTACCAATACCGGCAATAAACACGAACGTGAGCCCACCGCATCACCAAGCGTCACTACGAAAGCCGAGCCTTCTGGTGACATCTTAGCTAAATCCTTAACCGGCTTATACTCAGTCGAAGTATAATACTCCGTAATCTTGCCCACGGCAATTCCAGAAGCAATACCAAGTACACCCGCCAAAACAGGCGAACCCCAACCAAACTTAAAGCTATCAAAGACCTCGATATTTCCAAAGAAATAATACGAAGCCCCCACGCAACCAAGCACAGCAAACGCCGCCGCTATATAAGTCGCAAGGTCAAGCTGCTTCGATGGATTATCCTTGCCTTTAGCAAACTGCGCATAGACAATGCCGATAATAGAACCAAACAAGCCACAGGCTGCCACAATCACAGGGAAGTGCATCGCCGCACTTAGCAGTTCCGCACTCGCACCACGCGTGAGCGTAGCCGCAATGACAATACAGGAAATAATTGTCGCCGCTGTAGACTCCAGCAGGTCAGAGCAGTTACCCGCAATATCGTTTACTGTGTCTCCAATAAAGTCTGCAAGCGTCGAAGGATTGCGCGCGTCATCTTCTGGCAAATCGAAATCTACCTTACCAACAATATCCGCCGAAATATCCGCCGCCTTCGTGTAGTTACCACCCGCCACACGATTAAACATGGCAACCAAAGAACAGCCGAGCGAATAAGTAGTTAGCAAAATACTGAAAGTATTCGATTCGAGCAAAGGAATAATTCCCGTACTTTTCATCGTCACGTCCATGCCATTCAAAACAATCAGAATGATAGTCAAACCCAACAAGCAAAAAGCCTGTACTGACAGCCCACTAATCGAACCACCACGCAGTGCTACCTTGACCGTTTCACCAATAGACTTTGTCTCACGCGCAGCATTAGTCGTACGTACATTTGCATAAGTTGCGCCCTTCATGCCAATCAGACAAGCAGCACTACTCATACATGCTCCAAGCAAGAAGGTTAAACCACTAAACGCCTGAATAAAGAGCGAAAAAATCACCGCTACAATCACGACAACGATTGCGATCATTTTAAACTCAGTCTTCAGAAAGGTGTTTGCGCCAGAACGAATTGTTCCAGCCAGTTCGGACATTTCTGTAGTGCCTTCGGGCAGCTTCTTAATATAATTGTAGTTTATACAAACCACAAAAAGCGCCACGATTGCAACCACAATTGCAAAGACATAGCTTAGCATAAGCTTTTCCTCCTTTTTAATGTACTTACGTCGAAGCCTGGCGAACTCCAACATAAAAAATTCACGAGGTGGTCTCCTCGTTATCGTAAATTACATCACGATTCTATAAAAAATACAACAATAAGCACAATAAATACACTATATATAGGCATAAGCATTAAACTATCGCGCAATAAAACCCTAATGTTTAAAGTTTTATGCGAATTTTTCGGAGAGGCGTCAAAATTATGTTACAATATCTTATAGAAATAGAGTTTAGCATTTGACAGAACTCGCCAATTATGTTACTGTAATAGCAACTTGAGTTATTAAATATAAAGTACGGAGAGGCAAAGGACAACCGACCAATGGACTGTGCGAAGACGATTAACGAAGCTATTAAAAGTAGCCTCGCGATTATCGAACAAGAACGTGAAATAGAAATTATTTCTCGTAGATTCGGGCTTAATGGCCACAAAGAAACCCTAGAACAAATTGGAGAAATGCTCGCAATTACACGCGAACGTGTTCGCCAGCTAGAAAAAGCAATTCTTATTCGGTTAAGAATCGCTGCCGAAGAAGACAAGATCGCCGGTCTAGCACCAGCCGAAAAGATTTTCGTCAGGAATCTTTCCGAAATGGGTAGGGTCGCCCGCACAACCAGTCTAGCCACCAAAATCCTCGGTCACACCCCAAGCGAAAAAGAAAAAGCCGAATTTAATTTCCTCGCCGAAATCTCCCCACTCCTTAGTGTTCTTAACGAAAACGATAAATATTACAATGCCATTGGTATCGCCGAATACGGCGACGAAAAAGCCCTAAAAGGCAAAGTTGATAAAATCGTCAATCTTATCAAAGAAAACTCCAGTACTCAACAGCCAGTCAGCCTCGAAGAGCTCGACGAAAAACTTACTTACGAACATCCAAGCTACATCGAAGCTGTCGCACGCCTCAGCAAACAACTCGCTAGCTTCAATAATCAATGGGGTCTTGCTAAATGGCCGACCGTTAACCCAAAAAACATTCGCGATAAAATCTACGTTGTTCTCGAAGAAAACCACAAGCCAATGCATTTCTCCGAAATTGCACAAGCTATCGGTTCTTCAGACTTCCGTCGCAAGAATGTTACCGTTCAGGCTATTCATAACGAACTTATCAAAGATTCTCGCTTCGTACTAATCGGTCGCGGCATCTACGCCCTCGACAGTTGGGGCTTCGAAAAGGGAACTGTTTCCGAAATCATTACTCGCATTCTCAAGGATGCCGGCGAAGAAGGCATGTCACGTAAAGACATCGTCAAACACGTACTCGAGAAGCGTAAAGTCAAAGAAACTACCGTACTGCTAAACTTGCAAAACAAGAAACTCTTCAAGCGCGTCGGCAAAGACCACTTCGTAAACGCTTAATCCCCCAATAACTAACCAAAATAAAGATAACCGTATAACAAAAACATAGCCACGCCTCGTGGTATAATATCCTTATGAATATCTTGCACTTTCTTTTTACGCCTATCGTTTGGATTCCCATTGTGGCTATTCTTGTTATCCTCACGATCCGTAATTACAAAAAATTAAACAGAATCAAGATTCTCAATGTCGACAGTGTCTTATTGATGCTTGAAATCCCAAAAGACAACGACAAGAACGAACTCTCCGCCGAGCAGATGTTTATGGCTCTGCACGGCATTCTTCGTGATGCTCAAGAACTCAAAAACTCCGGCGGCGTTCAGGAACATCTTTCTTTCGAAATAGCATCGACTGGTAATCAAATTCGCTTCTTCGTTTGGGTACCAAAAATCTACCAATCCTTCGTAGAAGGGCAGATTTACGCTCAATATCCTAGCGTCCAGATTTATCGTATGGACGAAGACTACGTCGATCGCCGCGACAAATATCCGATTGCCTATTCGACCGAAATTAATCTCACCGAAAATGAGGCTCTACCAATCAAGACTTTCGAAAGCTTTGAGGTAGACCCGCTCGCCGGTATTACGGCCACTCTCGCTAAACTTAATCCAACTGGCGGGGAAGAGATGTGGATCCAAATCCTCACTCGTCCAATCCCAGATGATTGGCATAAAAAGAGCGATCAATGGATCAAAGAAGTCAAAGAGGGCAAAAAAGCCAACATTGTCATTCGTATTTTAACTACCTTTTTCGACGCACTAACAAAACCGCCAGAAGAGGTTAATGTTGTCGAGAAAAAAGAGCTTAGCGAACGCGACAAAAACCGCGTCGCTAAAGCCGAAGAGAAGGGCAACAAACTCGGCTACGAAGTAAAAATCCGTATTGCCTATGTCGGCCAAACCGAGATTAACGCCAAGCTCAATATGCAGGCTCTAGTCGGCACTTTCAAACAGTTCAACTCGACTGTCTTAAATGGCTTCAAGATGAGCGGCGCCACCTTCGATAAAGACGCCCTCAAAAAATATAAAGACCGCGAATTTGGTGATCATGGTTTTATTTTGAATGTTTCCGAACTCGCCTCTGTATATCACTTACCACACGCCAGCGTTGAAACGCCAAATATTGTCTGGGCAAACAGCAAAACCGCCGAACCACCAGCCAAGCTTCCCCTTCTTACGGGCAATCCAAGCTTTGACGAAAACATCTCCGCCTTCGGTCTCACAGACTTCCGTGGTATCAAAAATCAGTTCGGTATGTATCGCCGCGACCGCTCGCGTCATATCTACATTATCGGTCAAACCGGCTCCGGTAAATCCGGTCTTCTAACTCTTTTTGGTCTCTCAGATATCTACCATAACCAAGGTTATTGTATTATCGATCCACACGGTGACCTCGCAATGGACAACCTTAGATTTGTTCCAGAGTCGCGCATAAAAGATGTTGTATACTTCAACCCGGCCGACACCCAATATCCAATGGCTTTCAACCCTCTCGAAGTCGACGACCCAGCCCGTAAACCAAATATTTCCTCTGAGGTTATTGGCGTATTAAAGCGTATGTTTGGCGATTCCTGGGGTCCACGCCTTGAACATATCTTGCGCTACACCCTGCTCGCTTTGCTCGACCGCCCAAATTCCACCCTTCTAGATATTTCCCGCATGCTCACCGATGCAGACTTCCGCAAAGAAACCCTCAACTATTGCCAAGACGTCACGGTTTTGCAATTCTGGAAAAAAGAGTTCGGCTCATGGAGTGATAAACAAGTCACGGAATCCGTTGCTCCAGTACTCAATAAGGTCGGTGCTTTTACCGCTAACCCTATCGTGCGCAATATTATCGGCCAACCGAAGTCTAGCTTTAATATTCGTCAAATTATGGACGAAGGCAAAATCTTGGTTGTAAATCTTTCTAAGGGTTTGATCGGTGAAGATAACGCCGGTCTGCTCGGCTCCTTCCTTGTGACAAAAGTTCAGCTCGCAGCCATGTCGCGCTCGGATATCGAGAATGTCGAAGATCGCCGCCCATTCTATCTCTACGTAGATGAGTTCCAAAACTTCGCAACTGATTCCTTCTCGGTAATTCTTTCTGAGGCTCGTAAATATGGCCTTAATCTCACCGTTGCTAACCAGTACACTAGCCAGATGACCGAAAGCGTCCGCGATGCAGTCTTCGGCAACGTTGGTACTACTATTTCCTTCCGTGTTTCTGCCGACGATGCGCCGGTACTTGCCAAACAATTCGAGCCAATCTTTGAAGCGCAAGACCTTCTCAACCTCAACAACCGTCATTTTGTGATCTCTATGATTATCAACGGCGAAAAAGTACCTGCATTCTCCGCTACTACGCTTTCGATACCAAAGCCACCACACGATATCACCCCTCAAATTATTGAGTATTCACGCGAGCATTATTCTCGCCCACGCGCCGAAGTCGAAAAAGACATCAGCGCCAATATTGGCGCCGCAGATAAGTTCAAACAAGATCTTTCTAACTCTGGTCGCGCCGCAGGTGAACGGGGAAGCGCCAAGCAAGCCGCCAACGAAAAACCGGTCTTCAAATTCCAACCTACCCCACAGCAAGAACTCCGCAAACAGAAGATTTCACCAAATGCTATGCAAGGCGAAGAAGGGAATGCCGGTAATGGCCTTAAAGACCTTGGCAAGCTACTCGCACAAAAAGCCGCTACTTCCAGTCCAAATATTAAAGCAGTTAGCTCTGAAATACCGAAGAAAGAGAAGGGTGACACGAGCGTAGCTGATGAAGCCGCCAAACGCCCAGTCATAAGCTCTGGGAATAACAAAAAACGTCGTAACAATAACCGCCCTAAAAAGACTAATAAGTAGTATTCGATGGATTTTAGCTGCTACCAAAAACATACCCCAGACTTCGAACCAAGGAATTGTGCTAAGTATTTTGAGCGCTACGGACTTAATGTCGAGATTACTAGTGATTTTTCTGACGATGTCCTCATAATACATATCACGAGCAAAAATAACGAATCACATTTTTATACCTTCCGTAGTTACAAAATGGACCGCGCACAACGCAAAGAAACTCTAGAGCTCTTCCCGAACTACACTACTGCTTTCCGAAGCCACGACGCAAAGGCAATTGTAAGCCCAAAAGGCACCTTTGAAACCAATGCAGCTACTATTCTCATGAGCTATCTTCATAAAAAACACCAAGCCGTGATTGTTAATAACTACAATCATCAGCTTCTGGGGCAAAAAGAAATCGCCGCACTTCGCGGCGACTCTCTAGCCGAACGTAGTAAGAAACAAAAGTTCAATCTCAAACACTTCATTCAAAAGTATCATGTTATTAAAATACTTATTAGTCTAGCCCTGATTATCGGTTACCTAATATTCGACAACATGGTTTATTATGGTACGACGGTATTCTTATTCATTATCGTACTTGGTTTAATTGTACTTTGGCTCAATTAAATAAAAGAGAAGGGCAATTCTTCCCTTATCTACCTCTGTTTCACCCCTGTTCTACACCTGTCAAATTTTTGAATTTTATCGCCCTACCCCTGTTTAAGCTATTTATACTTAATATATAGTAATGTTCCTTGTTATGGTTACTAAATATTAGTATAAATAACTCCAATTAGGCAGAAGGGCAAAAATTCAAAAATTCATAGAAACGCGCAGGACGCGATAATTATCAAAAGTAGTATGAATATCCAAATTGCAGTAGAAAATCGCTCACACGCGAAAATAGGGCGCGAATACAAGCAAATAGTAGCTGGGACTCAAAAAGTCAATCAAAATAGACGCATGGACAATCGTCTTTTCAAAATATTTTGAATGTCGCACAATGCATATTTTACGACTTAGGTCTATGTGAAACCAAGACGAATAGACAATCGTCTATTAAAAACAACTAAACGACAACATATAACTAAACGCCTTGTCCTTCTGAGATATTAGCAACAAAACAACATGTACATCCGCAAAATTGCCAGACAAAAAACAACGCAATAAACCATAAACGAATCGAACATTTTAACGATCTCTTAGTTATATAGCACTAAAACAGATGCAAGGCGCCTTAGAATGACCATCGAGACCACTACAAATGATGTATTTTTGTCTACAAAAGGCTCCCCCTACCGCAAAAACACCTTAGGGGAGTCCTTTTTCTTGACAATTATAGCTAGAATAAGCCGCACGACCCCTGTAAAATCACATATTATAACATATTCACGGCCGTCAAACCCCTTAAAAATCCTCAAAAATTTTCGTTTTTCACCTTCCCGCTCCTACCCCTGTCCAAAAACGGTACGACCTCTACTCAACATAAAGCTCCTACAACCCCTAGCAAAATCGACTGCAATCCAAAATTTACAAACCGAACAAAAACCGAACATCAGGGGACGACAGAAGTACAAAATCACAAACACTAAAAAATCGTTTTTGTGTATAAACTTTTACTAAGATTCAAAAATCTACGAAAGCCCTACTTGTAGTATGCACGCCCTTCTACGCGTAAATCTACATATCCAGGCTCAATCCCCTTCTCTTCAAGATAATGCTTCATTCTTGCCAAATCCTCCGCCTGAACTGCACTGCCCCGATCAAGATTCATCTTATAGTATTCATTCCGCTCTTCAATAAACACGCGGATTTCTCGTGCTTTCTGTGCTGGCAAAACTACACGATTTATCCGAATCTGCTTAGAAGCCAAATCCGCTTCAAGATTAACCACAAATTCCTTCACGCGCAAGCTGATATTGTCGCCCGCATTCTCGTCGATTATTGGCACAGTCGGCACCGGCTCCGAAACCTGAGCTAATTCTAACTCGCGCGCCTCCCGTTCCGCTTTTTGTTTAAACGTAAAGTTAATCGCAAAAACTGCAACTACTATCCCAATTAAACAAAAAGCCGAAATTACACTTATGTATTTAAACCGACGCCTCTTTTGGTCCTTAGCGCGTTTACGCTTAGCCTCTAAAGTCTTCCGCGCGTCACCAGCCATCGTCTGACCGATATAATAGCCACGCGACTTCCGAAGCATCCTTTTTTGGGTGCGCGAAGCCTCAGGACCGGCATTATTAGAGCCGTTCTTATTTGAAGCTTCGCCTTTATATCCACCCAATATTTTCATTTATGCGTCCTGTAATACTTCAAAGCCAGGCAATTTCTTGCCAGACAAAAGCTCTAGACTTGCACCACCGCCAGTCGAAATTAAACTAAATTGTAAATTGTTACCATCTTGTTTTACAAGCGATTCGACGTAGCCGGCTGTATCACCACCGCCAACAATTGTCGTAGCGTCCAATAAAGAACCCATCGCCTCAGCTACAGCCCGAGAGCCTTTCGCGAAACGCTCGTCTTCCGTCATACCCATCGTACCATTCCATACGACCGTTTTAGCACCACGTACGGCATTCACGATATATTCAGTCGCCTTATCGCCAATATCTAACTTTTTACCTTCTTCATCTAAAGCAAAATCTTCTGCGACATAAATTTTTGGATCAGTCGCCGCATAACCATCAGCCGCAATCTTACCACCGACTAAAATCTGATCTGCAATCGGCAAAAACTGCTCAATCATTGGCGTTTTATCTTCGACCTTTGCGCCACCAATCAGAACAACTAAAGGATGTTCTGGATTAGACATTGCGCCCTCGAGCTTAGAAACTTCATTTTCTACCAAAAAACCAGAGACCGCTGGGAGAAGCTTCGCAATCGCATCTGTCGAAGCATGCGCACGATGAATTACGGCAAAACCATCCTGCACAAACAATTCCGCCCCAGTAGACATTACGATTGCGCGCGCAAAATCCTCATTATTCGCCTCTTCATCTGGAGAGAAACGCAAATTCTCTAGCAAAAGCACGCCACCTTCCGGCAAAGCCGCCACTGACGCCGCTACCGTCGAACCGACTGTCTGCTCACAAAAAGCCACCGGTCTATCCGGAAGCAAAGCCGACAAGCGCTCAGCAACCGGCGCTAAACTGAACTCTGGTTTAACTTCGCCATCTGGCCTGCCCATGTGCGAAATCAAAACCACCTTCTTTGCGCCCTGCTCTAACAAATACTGAATCGTCGGAAAACTTGCCGTAATACGCATATCTTCCGTGATTTTGCCGTCTTTCATCGGAACATTGTAATCTACACGCACAAGTACAATCTTGCCCGTAATTTCTATGTCACGAATCGTCTTTTTCCTAAAACCCATTTTTTCTCCTAGGAGAAGAGGTACTACCTCCAGTACCTCTTCCCTTTAATTCAAATTAAACTTTACGAATCTGAATTGAGTTTGTGCCACCCTCTTCATCTTTGAAACCAGAGACAAGCACAACTGTAAGCTCTGTTTTACCTTCTGGGAGCTTAAGATAACCAATACCCTTTAGATCCTGAACAGCGTCAAAAGCGTAGTTCTCATCAAATTCACGCACAAAAGCAGCGTTTGCAAAGCGCAACGCGAGCTGACCCGCAACACGCCTATCGCTCGTGATACTCATGATTGGCATGTTTGGACGCTGGGCTGCGATTGCGTTCGCGGTTTCACCAGAGCGTGTCGCGACAGCAATTACATCAGCATCGATATCGTTAGCAATCTTTACGGCTGCAGCAGCCAAAGCATCGTAATTCTTGAAAGTACCAACTGGCACAGACTCAAGCGGAGCAATACCGCTATGATCCTGGGTATAAAGAATAATTCTCTTCATTGTCTTAATGGCTTCAATTGGGTACTTGCCGTTTGCGGATTCATCTGAAAGCATTGTAGCATCGGCGCCGAGAATCACAGCAGTCGCAACATCGTTAACTTCAGCACGGGTTGGCTCTGGATTGTCTACCATACTTGCAAGCATCTGAGTTGCAACAATACAAAGCTTGGAATACTCACGCGACAAAGCAAGGAGCTTGCGCTCAACAATCGGAACAATTTCTGCACCAGCCTCAATTGCGAGATCGCCACGAGCTACCATAATACCATCGGAAGCCTTAACGATTTCTTCAAGATTTTCGTCAGACTCGACTGCCTTCTTAGTCTCAATCTTTGCTACAATCTTTGCACGGCTGCCATAACCAACAAGCAACTGACGAATGCGCTCAATATCCGCGGCGCTCTGAATAAAGCTAACAGCTACGTAGTCAAAGTCACGACTTGCACCAAACTCAAGATCGGCCTTATCCTTTTCAGTCAAGATATTACCGCCCAAGTCGGTTTCTGGCAAATTAATACCCTTGCGGCTCTGAATATGACCACTATTCAAAACGCGAACCTTAATTGCAGTATTTGAAACAATTTCAATAATTTCGGTCTTAATCTTGCCATCGAAGATATAAAGCGGCTCGCCAACCTTACAATACTTAGCAAGGTTCCATTGAACTGGAAGACGATTACTACCGTCATGCTCGGTTACGGCGTGATCAAGAATAATCTCATCACCCTCATGGAGATCCATGTTATCATCCTTAATTGCGCCAAGGCGAATCTTTGGACCCTGAATATCTTGCAAAATCGCAACAGCTTTACCACGTTCTTCTGCGTATTTGCGAATAATACGAATCTGTTCGTCACGTTCGTCATAAGTGCCGTGACTAAAGTTTAGACGAAAACCGTTTACACCAGCATAGACCATCTCTTTTAGCTTTTCTTCGCTAAAGGAAGCTGGACCAACGGTCGCTAATATCTTTGTGCGTTTAAAAAGTTTCTTGCTCATATACCAATATATTTTAACATAAAAACACCTCTTTAGATAGCACAAGCAACATATCTAAAGGGGTTAATTATTAAGCCACGCGTTGCTTCTTTTTCGCGATAATACTTGCCAATATTACAAACAAAATTGCAAAGCCAAGCATGATTCCCATATTAATTAGTACCGGAGCCATTTCGCCTAGACTAAAGCCCTCAAGCGCCTTAATCTTGTAGTTTGAATCAATATAGTAAAAGCTCGGCAATGCGTGCGCGATAAACTTCACCGACTCCGGCAAGAACTCTAGTGGCACGAACGCGCCACACAAGAAGCTTGAACCCAAAGCCACAACATTCATGATGCCATTCACGGCGTTTCTGCCATGCACTAACTGACTGATCAGATAAGCAATCGTCGTCGCAACAATACAGAAGATGAAAGAGTTTACTGCAAATAAGATTCCGTAGTTGCTAAATAGTACATCTCCACCAGCCATGAAGTAGCCAAAGATCATATACATTAGCCAGACACCAAAAGCATAGAGGCAGCTATTCCTGAGCAAGATACGATTCATCTTAGAAATCGCAACGCTGCTTACAAGATTTCGTTTACGAATCTCCATTCTGTTAAACGAGCTCATGATCAAGCAAATAATCGTAATTACGCAGGCCAAAATCGCATAGTTCGCAAAGCTAAAGTAAGCCGAAGCTTTCGCATATTTCGAGCTATCCACCTTGCTGAGCACCTCTACCTTAGCGCTAGATTCAAGCGCAGCATTAATCTTCTCTGTCGTTTCACTAGCATCTAGACCAAGAGTTGAATAACTCTGCGCGACAGACAAATATCTGCGTAGCATTACCTTAGCCAGCTCTGCCTGATACCCCGCTGACGAACGCGTCGAAATCTCCGGATTCTTCCCCGCTAAATAATCTTTGCTATAGTTCTCTGGAATATCTACCACCAAGACCACTTCTTCATAGAACAAAGCGTCTTTTAGCTTATCGTCATCAGAAAAGCCCGTCTTAATTTCTGCATTCTTATCTAGATACTCAACCAGATTCTTTGTAATCCCCTCTTCTCCGTCATGATTAAACACAACAATACTCGGCTCGACTGCTTCGAATTCTACCGTCGAAGTATTACTCTGAGCACTCACAGTTCCGAAAGAAACCAAGATAACGGTATACATAATAATCGTACTGATATTCTTTAGTACAATCTTCCAGAAAGCCTTAGATACTGTCATAGCGCTGCCTCCTTAGTCCACGAATCGAAAGAATCATAAATATCGCCGCCACGATTAACAGGCCATAAACGTTCGAAAAATACCTTGCCGAATCCGCGTAATAATAAAGCGAATAGAAGCCATCCGTAATCATACCGACTGGACTAATCTTGTTAATTATCGGGTTAAGATTATCGAAGAAACCCTTATTGCCACCAAACATACCAGCAAACAAACAGCCCACCATGGTAATAGTCAAGATAATCACGTTCTTTGCCGCGTTATTGGTTTTTAGAACAATCGAAAGCATCATGCCCATAACCGTCGAAGCAAGGCCACCAACGGCCGCTAGCAGAATTATGAAGCCAAGATTCGAGCCAAACTCAACTCCGAGCACAAAGCGCATGAAAGCAATCAAAGCAATCAGCGACAACAGTAGCATCGAGTAGCTAGCAAGCAAATTGCTTGCAATCACAATGCCCTTACGCGTTGGCGCAACCGCCACACGCTTGCCACGACTCGTAATATTCGGCAAACAACGGTCCATCATCTCCGAGCTAAGCATCGAACCCTGCATACAAGCCATCGCAATGAGTGTATAGAATTCAATCACGACAATATTCATTACACGCGAATCGTCTTTAACGTTCGGCTCTGCCTCGCTAACAGTGGCAACTGTATCTTTGTAAATCTTCTCAACATCAGGCATTTCGCCACGCATTAGTTGCTCTGGAGACATTTCGGAAACCGCTTCATTTATCTTTGTATCCGCGATATCTTCGATTATCTTGGAACTCTGGTAAATCTGCTCTACTGCCGTAGTTAAAACCGTCTGGTTTGTGCCATTCTTTTTAATCTTTACATGCGGCTCACCATCAACGATGTAGACAATTCCATCAACTTTCTCATCAGCAAGAAGCTGATCCGCTTTCTCGGAATCAACATACTGGGTTACAAATAGTTGCTCTTCCCCTTCTTCGCTTAGTTTTTTGAAGGCCTCCTTAAAAATCTCCAAATCACAGAAATTCTCATCATCTACTACTGCCACATCAAAAGCTTCAAAAACATCGAAATCGTGCAAGCGAGCAAAAGCCATATTAAAGAGAATTGCCAAAATGAATGGAAAAATTAGAGTCCAAAACATCATCGCCCTGCTCTTTAACAAGGTGCGAAATGCATATTTAAAACTATGCCAAAACATTAGTCGCGAAGCTCCTTGCCGGTTAGTTCTAGGAACACATCGTTCAAAGTTGGGCGCTCTGCAAAAATCTTACTGTACTGAATCTTATTATCTTTGAGATAATCCACCATCTCCACCAAGTTGTTCTTGCCCTTATTAAAGACGACTTTCATAACGCCGTTATCGTAAGAGACTTCACTAACATTCTTAATCGATTCAAAACCGCTTAGCTGACTTGGAGATAGTTCAGGAACTTCAATCGTAACCTTCTCTTCTATCTTTGCAAGAGCCTTAAGCTCATCATTCGTGCCACTCGCAATAATCTTGCCCTTGTCCAAGATAATTACGCGATCACAAAGAATCTCGACTTCTTCCATATAGTGGGTCGTATAGATAATCGTAGCGCCGCTATCACGAAGCTTCTTGATACCCTCAAGGATATTGTTACGACTCTGCGGATCCACAGCTACAGTTGGCTCGTCAAGGAAGATTAGCTTTGGCTTATGCGCGATGCCACAAGCGATATTAAGACGCCTGAGCAAACCGCCAGATAGCTGCTTTGGATACTGATTCTTATTCTCTGTGAGGCCAACCAATTTCAAAGCATCTTCAACATATTCAGCGCGAACCGTTTTGTCCTGAATATAAAGACCACAGAAATAATCGATATTTCCATAGACTGTTAGCTCGTCAAATACGGCCACATCTTGGAAAACAACGCCAATCTTGGATTTAATATCATATGCGGACGGAGACATTTCTTTACCAAAGATTTTAATCTCGCCCTCATTGTATTTTAGAAGCGCCAAAATACAATTCATTGTAGTAGTCTTACCAGAGCCATTTGGCCCAAGGAGACCCAAAATTTCACCCTCTTTCACTTCAAAGCTCAAGTCGTCGACTGCTTTATGAGACTTATAGCTCTTGGAAAGATGCTTTACTTCAATTACATTTTTCATCTATCTTTTTATTATAACGCACTAAAAATGAACAAGAAAAAATACCCAGATGGGCAATCCTAAATACAAAAAATGGTGATCACGGTGGGAAATCGGTTTTGCAAGCAAAA
>JAFONX010000023.1 GCA_017418275.1 Candidatus Saccharimonadota bacterium
TTAAGCGCCTCGGTATTGGTGACAGTACATATCGCACCTTTGCAAGCGGTGGCAGTTTCAGCAAGTTTAGCGACGAGTTCCAGACGCTCTGTGATGCTGGTGAAGATATTATCTATATCGACCACGAGAAGAATATCGCCATCAACGAAGAAGTCTATAACGAAGATACCTTCAAGATGCTCGATATTGATCCGAAAAAGCTCGACAAGCAAAAAGCTTCCGAGGTTGGCAATATCTTTACCCTCGGTACAAAGTATTCCGACGCGCTTGGCCTCGAATTTAACGACGAAGACGGCAAGCGTAAGCCGGTCTTTATGGGTAGCTATGGTATTGGTCCGGCCCGTACGATGGGTGTAATTGCCGAAAAGACCTGTGATGACAAGGGTCTTTGCTGGCCAGAACAGATTGCGCCATATAAATATTACTTGATTGGTATCGGCGAGCAGGGCATTGCCGAGGCTGAAAAGCTTTACGCCTTGAATCCTGAATGCTTTATCTTTGATGACCGTACTAATGTCCGTAACGGCGAAAAGTTTGCCGATGCAGAATTGATGGGTATTCCATATCGCGTCGTGATTAGCGACAAAACTCTTGCGAAGAAGCAAATTGAAATCCTTGACCGTAAAAACAACGAAACTAAACTCTTGACTTTGAACGCATTTACCCGTAAACTATCCTAAGTATTAAAAAAGTTGGTGGAATTCCGCGTGCCGGAATCGTAGGAGGTTTATTATGCCTAAAGTTGTTAAGATTACTGCGCAAGGTAAAGAAGATTTACAAAAGGAGCTTAAGGCTCTTAAAGCGCGCCGTCCAGAAATTGCAGAAAAAATCGCTACCGCCCGTTCTTATGGCGATTTAAGCGAAAACGAAGATTATAGCGCCGCTCGCTCAGAGCAGAATACTGTTGAGGGCCGCATTCAAGAAATCGAAGATATTCTCTTGCATGCGAAGCTTATTACGCCAAAAGCTGGTGGTAAAGTTGCGCTCGGCAGCACGGTTACTTTAAGTATCGAAGGTAACGATCGCAGTTATATTCTTGTCGGTGCAACCGAAGCCGATCCTTTGAATGGCAAAATTAGTGACGTTTCGCCAATTGGCAAACTTGTGATGGGTCAAAAAGTTGGTTTTGAAGGCGAAATGCCAAATAAAAAGAAATTTACAATTAAAACTATCGAATAATCACGCGAGATAATCTCTCGGGTGGTTGTTGAAGGGAGATTATGAAAAAAGAAAAGAAGGGCGAAAAGCGCAAATTAACGCGCCGCACGCTCCATTATTACTGGCAGGCGACGAAAAAGCACAAAGGCCTATTCGTCACCGGCATTTTGGTGACCCCAATCGTGGTCGCCAGTCGTACGGTCATGGTACCGTACTTCACTGCGGATATTATTGGTAAAGTATCTGCCGGAATTGATCCAGTTGCCGAATGGTCGGCCTTCATGCCGTCAATTATTGGGCTCTTGGCTTGCTATTTGATTGGCTCAGAGCTTCTCGGTCATATTCGTATTTGGGCAGTCTGGAAGCTCGAGCTAAAGGTTGCGTACGATCTTGCGACTTACTGTTTTGATAGGGTCTGTACGCAGTCGATGCGCTTCCATAGTAACCGCTTCTCGGGCTCGCTCGTTTCGCAGACTAACAAGTTCGTGGGTGGCTATGAGCGTCTCTTTGATACGCTGATTTTCTCAGTTCTCTGGCTCGGCATCTCAGTCGTTGCCTCGGTGGCAATTCTGGCTGTTCGTGCACCGCTCTTTGCAATTATCCTTGTGGCTGTCGTGTTGCTTTATACTACAGTTGCGACCTTAAGTTACAAGAAAGTTGGTAAACTAAGTGCAAAATATGCGAGTGCTGAGACTAAGCAGACTGGTCAGCTTGCTGATTCGATGTCTAATATCTTGGCCGTCAAGTCTTACGGTCGCGAGTCGCACGAGAAGCGACGCTATGCTGGTTTTAGTAATGCGACTTTTGATGCTGGCATGAACCAAATGCGCGCCGTAATTGTCCGCGATGTTTGGTTTGGTCTAGTCTTGATTGCCTGTGTCGTGGCTTCGACGATGTTTGAGACCTTTGGTACGAAGTTTGGTATGGATGTTGCGACCCTGATATTGATCGCACAGTATACATCCATGATTCTTGGTAATCTTTGGGATGTAAACAATATCTTGAAGTCGATGAACCGTGTCTTTGGTGACGCACACGACATGACGGAGATTCTCGACACGAAAGATGCCGTCAAAGACAAAGCGAAGGCGAAGGACATTCAGGTCAAGAAAGGCGCAATCAAGTTTAACGCGATTCGCTTCCAGCATGCCGATGCTCCGCATCCAATCTTTGACGATTTTAGCCTAGACGTTAAGGCGGGCGAAAGAATTGGCCTTGTTGGTCTATCTGGCTCTGGTAAAACGACGCTTACGAAGCTTCTCTTACGCTTTGCGGATGTTTCGGAGGGTAAGATTGAGGTGGATGGCCAAGATATTAAACAGGTCAAGCAGGTGTCGCTCCGTGAGAATATCGCCTACGTTCCTCAGGATACTGCGCTCTTTCATCGTTCAATCGCAGAAAACATTGCCTATGGCAAGCCAGATGCGAGCATTCAAGAAATCAAGCGCGCGGCTGAACTTGCACACGCTGATGAGTTCATTAAAGATCTACCAAATGGCTACGACACGCTCGTGGGTGAACGTGGCGTCAAGCTTTCGGGTGGTCAACGCCAGCGCATTTCGATTGCGCGTGCTATTCTCAAAGATGCGCCAATTCTGGTTCTCGACGAGGCAACTTCTGCGCTCGACTCCGAGTCTGAAGCGCTCATTCAAGATGCCTTGAACCGCCTCATGAAAGGTCGTACAAGCATCGTTGTAGCACATCGCTTGTCGACGATTGCTGGCATGGATAAGATTGTCGTGCTTGAGGATGGTAAAATTATGGAGCAGGGCAGCCATGAGGAGCTTCTAGAGAACAAGCGCGGCAGCTACAGCCGTCTCTGGTCTCGACAATCTGGCGCTTTCTTGAACAAAGAAACCGACGAGGTGGCGCAGATTGAGGGCTAATATCAATAAACTTAAAGCACCGAGTTAGCCGCTCGCTGCTTTTTATGCTTGTGGTAAAATTTATATAGAATGGAAAAGACTAAGCAGGAACGCCAAGCGTACATTGAAGCGATTGAATCTGGTCGCTATAAAACCGGTACCGTTGCTAATACGAAAATACTCGCCGTTATTGCGATAGTATTTGGAATTATTCTTACGATTAATACTATATTAAGCCTCTTGCAGGACAATGGCGCCCTACTGCTTTTGTTATTTGTCTCGCTTGCGACGGCGCTTTTTCCGATTGTACTCGTGGCGATAATTATGAATACGACAAAGGGTGCGCCCCTAGATAAATTAACGCCATCTCAGCGTGATTTGATTTTGAATGGAGAAATAATCGAAGCTGACCTCGAGGCAGTTGAACAGAATGGCAGTCTCTTCATTTTTCGTTGTAGTGCAAACTATGCCGGTGATACTTGGCGCTTCTCGAGTCCGGCGATTCGTGTACAGCCCATACCTTCGGAAGACAGAAAAATACCCGTCTATATTAATCCGCAAGACCCCAATCAATTCTTTGTAGATATTTACAGCCGTCTGCCACTCGCGGGTGATAATACTTTGCACGACCGAAGCGATTTGCAAATCAATACTAACAAAAAGAATCTGCGGAATGATCCTCTGAGGACTATATTGTTGATAATTTGCTTTATGATTCTGATACCAATCATCCCGATGTATTTATTTTGGGGAATTATTTGGATAGGGGCCGGCGTGCCAAGGTTGGGGGTGGTTATGCTAATACCGCCATTTATGGTTGCGCTTTTAGTTTATGCTATCTATAAAACTAACAAGCGCCAAAAAGATCTTGTAGAGTCGGGCTATTATATTCCGGCTACTGCTCTAAAATTTTGGGTAACGGAGAATAAAAATAGTAAGACTTATCATCTCTCGGCGCGTTATATTGAGCCTTCGACTAAAATCGTGCACGAATTTCAGACTGCGGGACCAGAGACAATGAGAAACTTAGTAGACACAAAAGTAAACGTGTATATCAATCCAGATAACACCAAAGAGTATTATATGGATGTACATGACGCGCTCAAGCGTCTGGGTTTTACGGCTTCTGGAGAAGCAAACAATTAAGAACAATAGGCATGGATGACAAAGAACGCAAAGAGTTAATCTCGCGCATCGAACATAAAGAATATGCAACTTATGAACTGCCGCAACTTTCACTTAAGCGAGAGCTGATATTGATCGTAGTGCTCGGTCTGGTTTATTCGATTGTGTTAATTGTAAAAAACTTATTAGGCAAAATCGAGCTCGTTGACAATATTCTTGAGTGGGCTGATTTAATCAGTCGATACTTTCCGTTTCTTGCCTTAGCTTTGGTTCTGCCGCTGATTATTTATCGGGTAGCAGTATTTGTTAAAGCAAGAAAAGCAATCTATGATTTAGGTGATCTTACGGCGGAAGAGATCCAGAGACATTTTCTTATCTGTAAATTATGATATAATATATCTAATATGGCCACATTACAAGATTTTCGCGACGAAAGAATTCGCAAACTTAATGAACTTAGAGAGGCTGGTATTGATCCGTACCCAGCACATTCCAACCGCGACACCAAGATTGCGGATATTTTAGCAGATTTTGATAAATACGCCGGCAAAGAGGTCTGTGTTGCTGGTCGCATTCAAGGTATTCGTAGCTTTGGCAAGCTTGCCTTTGTAGTGATCGCAGATGATTCTGGCGCGATTCAGCTTTTCTTGAAAGACGACGCCGCGAAGTTCACCAAAAAACTTGATACGGGCGACTTCCTTGAGGCTGCCGGTAAAGTCGACAAATCCAAAACCGGTGAGATTTCGATCTTTTGCGATATGCCACGCATTTTAACGAAGGCGCTTCGCCCGCTTCCGGGTCGTGACGGCTTTACAAACAAGGAAGAGCGTTTTCGTCGTCGCTATGTCGATATGGCGGTCAATCCTGAGGTGCGCGAGCGTTTTGTGCGCCGTAGCAAATTCTGGACTGCGACTCGCGAATTCTTGAATAATCATGGCTTTGTAGAAATTAATATTCCTGTCCTTGAGCGTACGACTGGTGGCGCGGATGCGAATCCATTCGTCACGCACATGGATGCCTTGGATCAGGATTTTTATCTGCGCATCTCGCACGAGTTGCCTTTGAAACGCTTGATTGGTGGTGGTTACGAACGCGTTTATGATATCGGTCCGCGCTTCCGCAACGAAGGTATGGACGACGAGCATTTGCCAGAGCATATCGCGATGGAATCTTACGCGGCTTACCAAGATTACGAAGATGGCATGAAGCTTTATGAAGAGATGATTAAATACGTCTGTAAAGAAACTTGGGGCACCCTCCAGTTCGAGCGCGACGGCATGAAGGTGGATTTGGATTGTGAATGGCCGCGCATCAGCTATGCGGATATCTTGAAAGAGAAATTTGATGTCGATGTCTTTAATCCTGACCTAGATAAAATTAAGTCAATTTTGAACGAACACAAAGTCAAATACGAAGAAGCCGCCGGCGCTGGTCGCTTGTTGGATTATCTCTGGAAGATTATCCGCAAAGAATCCGCTGGTCCATACTGGTTAATTCATGAGCCGGTCGAACTGTCGCCACTTGCGAAAAAACACGCGGCTGACCCACGCGTGACTGAGCGCTTCCATCCAGTTATTCTTGGCTCGGAACTCGGTAACGGTTACTCTGAGTTGAACGATCCGCTCGATCAGCTCGCACGTTTTGAAGAACAACAGGCGATGCGCGACGCGGGTGATAGTGAAGCGCAGATGCTCGATATGGACTTCGTGGAAATGCTTGAGTATGGCATGCCGCCAACTTGTGGTTGGGGTAACTCTGAGCGTAACTTCTGGTTCTTCGAAGGTGTTTCGGCGCGTGAAGGCGTACCATTCCCGCCAATGCGCGAAGCGGAATGACGATTGTCTAAAAACTAGCCCGCCGTGGCTAGTTTTTTGTGAACTTTTGGCGCGGCTTTAGCGAAGTTGTAGAACGTAGAAGAAAAACGCCTCTGTTAAAAACGCTCCTGCTTTACCTTTTGTTGCGTTTCTTCTAGACTCCTCGCATGAATTACAGAGAGGTAGATTTAAATGAAGAATTTTTGTCAAAATTATACGAGCCGGGGTCGGAAGAATGGGAAGTCCGTCCGCCCGAAAAGCTCTATGCCGTGGGTGAATTTCCGCAAAATCGCACGGCACGCAAAGTGGTCGCGATTGTTGGCAGTCGGGCCAGTACGCCGTATGGTGAACAAATCGCGTACGATACGGCGAAATTGTTAGCCGAAAACGATGTAATTGTCGTGAGTGGTCTCGCTTATGGAATTGACGCGGTGGCACACCGCGGTTGCTTAGACGGTGGCGGGGAAACTGTGGCGGTACTCGGTACACCCATCGATAGAATTTATCCGGCCTGCAATCAGGGCTTAGCGGATAGAATACTCGAGCATTCTGGCGCGATTCTTTCGGAATATGCGCCTGAAGATCAGGTATTTAAGGAGAATTTTACTTTTCGTAACCGTATCGTGAGCGGCTTGGCGGATATTTTGCTAGTAGTAGAAGCCTCGCGTTATTCGGGTACGATGGCGACAGTGAGCTATGCGCTAAACCAGGGGCGGGATGTCTATGCGGTGCCAGGGGATATTGATCGCGTGAACTCGGTCGGCACAAATAAGATTATCATGGACGGCGCTAAGATGTTTGTCGGTGCGCGCGCATTTCTTGATGAAGTGGTGCCGGACTGAAGGCGGCGCAAAGCAGAAAAGCTAGCAAAGAAGCACGGCGATGAAGTTTCACGGATCATGGTAAATATTCAGGATGGCTATAATACGGTCAAAAAATTGGCAAAGATATTGGGTTGCTCGACAGCAGTACTGACAGCAAAACTTGGCTTGCTCGAA
>JAFONX010000024.1 GCA_017418275.1 Candidatus Saccharimonadota bacterium
ATATATATTTATATATATTATGCCTTCTCGGCCTCTCCTGGGCCTTCTGAAGCCTTCTCGACAGACTCGACAGCCTCTACATTCTCCTCTTCCTTCGGAATGATACCAATCGAAGCTACTGCGTCGCTATCGTTCAATTTCATAATGCGCACACCCTGTGTCGCACGACCCAAAGTAGGAATATCTTTCACTCCTACACGAATCGCCTGACCACCAGTCGACATCATGATAATTTCCTTGGCTTCTGGATCAAGCGTATGTACTGCAGCGATTGGACCAGTCTTGCTGGTAATTGCTGCTACCTTGACGCCGACACCGCCACGCTTATGTGGTGGGAAGTTTGTTACGTTCGTCAACTTACCATAACCCTTAGTCGAGATTACAATGAGCTTCTGATTCTTTGAATCCGTTACAACATCCATGCCGACTACGGTATCGTTTGGACGGAGCTTGACGCCACGTACACCACGTGCCGCGCGACCCATTGGGCGAACTTCATCCTCGTTAAAGCGTACTGCCTGACCAGCTGAGGTTGAGATAATAATCTCATCTTTCCCTGTCGTTCCCTGAACGAAGCGCAATTCGTCACCGGCATCGAGCTTGATTGTAATCAAACCGTTCGTACGAATATTCTCGTAATCCTTCAGCGAAGTCTTCTTGATCGTGCCCTTAGTGGTCGTCATGAAGAGATATCCGCCTGCGGCTTCAGCTTCTGTACCCTGCTTAATCACTGCGGTAATCTTTTCTTCCGGATGGAGATTCAAAAGATTTACTGCAGCCGTACCTTTCGCCACAAGCGAGCTCTGTGGAACTTCGTAAGCCTTTATACGGAAAACGCGTCCCTGATTCGTAAAGAATAGTACAAAATCATGCGAGTTGGCCGTAATAATCGTATCGATAACATCTTCTTCCTTCGTAGTCATACCACGACGACCCTTACCACCACGATTTTGCTTCTTGAAGTCACTCTGTAAGACACGCTTAACGTAACCTTCAGCCGTAAGTAAGACAACGCTTTCCTCGTTTGGAATCAAATCTTCTTCGGCGAATTTACCAAGCTCATGATTAAAGATCTTACTACGGCGTTCGTCACCGAATCTCTCTTTGAGAGCGATGAGTTCTTCCTTGATAACACGAAGGATTTCCTTCTCGTCAGCCAAGATAGCTTCGAGTTTCGCGATCAATTCATGCAATTCTTTCAACTCAGCTTCAATCTTATCGCGTTCGAGTCCTTGGAGACGGCGAAGCTGCATTGCCAAGATAGCAGCAGCCTGAACTTCGCTGAGACCAAACTTCGACATAAGCTGTTTGTCGGCATCATCGTAAGATTCGCGAATCGTTTTAATAACTTCATCAATATTATCGAGTGCAATCTTCAAACCTTCGAGAATATGAGCACGATCTTTTGCTTTCTTGAGCTCAAATTCCGTCCTGCGGCGAACAACTTTCTGTCTGTGCTGAATAAATTCGGCTAAGATGTCTTTCAAGCCGAGCAATTTTGGCACGCGACCGTTGTCTACAAGTGCCAAAACATTGTAGTGGAAGGTTGTCTGCAAACCAGTTAATTTGTAAAGCTGGTTCAAGATCTTCTTCGGGAAGGCATCCTTCTTGAGTTCAACTACAACACGGATTTTACCGCGGGCAGATTCATCACGCGCATCGGCAATATGATCGAGCTTCTTCGCAAGCACGAGTTCGCGCACCTTATCGACAAAGCCTTCCTTGCTCATGCCGTAAGGTACCTCAGTAATCACGATATTAAAGCGACCACCTTTACGCTCTTCGATATGTGTCACGGCACGAATCGTCACAGAACCACGACCAGTTTCATAAGCCTGCTTCATTGGCGCACCACCGTAGACCTCTGCACCAGTCGGGAAATCTGGACCCTTGACATACTGCATCAATTCCTTGAGCGTAATGTCTGGATTATCGATCTGTGCTACCGTTGCGTCTACCACTTCACCAAGGTTGTGTGGCGGAATGTTTGTTGCCATACCAACCGCAATACCCATCTGACCATTCAAAAGAATGTTAGGCAAAGCTGACGGCAAGACCACCGGCTCCTTCTCTGTACCATCGAAGTTATCACGGAAGTCAACCGTATCCTTATCGATATCTGTCAAAAGCGCAGAACCAACCTTGTCCATACGAGCCTCAGTGTAACGCGATGCAGCTGGTTCATCACCATCCATCGAACCGAAGTTACCCTGACCTTCTACGAGCGTATAGCGCTCCTTCCAAGGCTGAGCAAGATTAACCATGGCATCGTAAATCGAAGAATCGCCGTGTGGGTGGTATTTACCCATCACTTCACCAACGATACGCGCAGACTTAACTGTGGCATGTGGCGCCTTCCAGCCGTTCTTCTCCATCGCGAAGAGGATACGGCGATGAACTGGTTTCAAACCATCGCGTACATCTGGCAAGGCGCGGTCGATAATCACGGACATCGAGTAACGCAAGAAGCTATCTTCCATGACGTTCTCAACTGTAAGCTCCTCAACACCGTCGTCGCCACGCTTTGCGACAAGACCACCAACCTTTACTTCGCTGATAGCCTCATCAAGCTCTTCTTCATCCACAACATCGCCTTCGACAGGAGCAGGACCAGAGGTCTCATCTACGCCCTTGTCGTCAGCACTATCTGGAATGTTACCGACTTTACTATCGTCAATGTTGGAGCTGTCGGCAATTTCTCCAAACTTATTTTCATCTTTCTTTGGCATCTCTTATTCCTCCCTAGAAGTCCAACTCATCCAAGTCAATCGACGCCGCACGAGTCTGAATAAAGTTTTTACGTAGCGACACTTCATCACCCATTAATTTTGTAAACACCGCATCGGCTTTTTCAGCATCCTCGATGTTAACGCGGATAAGCGTACGCTTCTCTGGATTCATCGTAGTCTCCCAGAGTTGCGCGGCATCCATTTCACCTAGACCCTTAAAGCGCTGTTGTGCAGTATAACCCGCCTGCTTGAAGCGTTCCGCCTCTGGATCAATCTTCGTACCAGCCTTCTTGCGCTCCTCAATTTTCTTCGTTAAGGTCGCCTCAAGCGCATCTTCGTTGTAAATATATTCAATCTTGCGCGTTGAGCCCGTACCTTTAATAAGGCCAAATAGCGGTGGCTTAGCAAGATAAACGTGACCAGCTTTAATCACCTCTGGCATATAGCGGAAGAAGAAAGTCAAAAGCAAGGTAGAAATATGTGCACCATCAACATCCGCATCTGTCATGAAGACAATCTTATAATAGCGCAAACCATCGATATTAAACTGATCGCCGATACCCACACCAAGAGCTTTAATCAAGGAAACAATCTCAGCATTCGCATACATACGGTCAAGACGAGCGCGCTCGGTATTAAGAACTTTACCACGCAAAGGCAAAATCGCCTGAATCTTCGAATCACGACCTTCCTTAGCGGAACCGGCTGCAGAGTTACCCTCTACGATAAACAGCTCACACTGAGTACGATCACGCGACGAACAGTCGGCTAACTTCGATGGCAAGTTAAGACCTTCGAAGGCGCCCTTACGAATCACGTTATCGCGCGCAGCACGGGCAGCCTTACGCGCACGCGCAGCCAAAGTGGCCTTATTTACAATCTTCTTCGCGACATCTGGGTGCTCTTCGAGATAGTAAGCAAAGTATTCGCTCATTACCTTATCGACATAACCACGGATTTCTGGATTACCAAGCTTGTTCTTAGTCTGACCCTCAAACTGTGGATCTGGAAGCTTGACCAAAACAACTGCCGTCAAACCTTCTTTAATATCATCGGCAGTGAGATTATCTTCCTTCTCTTTTAGCAGGCCATTCTTGCGTGCATAATCATTCAAAGTACGGTTCAGAGCTGTACGGAAACCAACGACATGCATACCACCTTCTGGCGTCAAGACGTTGTTTGCGAATGGGCGCATCGTCTCTGTAAAAGTATCATTGTATTGAACAGCAAGCTCTACAATACTGTCTTCGATTGGTTTTTCGACATAAAATATATCATCAGACAAAACTTCTTTGCCTTCATTCAAACGACGCACATAGCTTTTAATGCCGCCCTCGAAGTAAAAACTGTCAGACTTGCCAGTGCGTTCGTCATAGACACTAGTTTTTAAACCTTTTGTGAGATAAGACTGATGACGTAGATAGTTTACTACCCAATCATAATCGAAAGTAACGGTTTCTTTAAAGATCGTTTCGTCTGGGTAGAACGTTACACTTGTACCATGTTTATCAGTTTTACCAGTTACGGCAAATGGCACGGTTGTCTTACCACGCTCAAACTCGATGTGGTGAACTTTGCCCTCTTTGTAAACTTCTGCAATCATGTGATTTGAAAGCGCGTTTACAACTGACGAACCCACACCGTGTAAACCAGAAGATACCTTATAGCCACCGCCGCCGAACTTACCACCAGCGTGCAATACCGTCAAAACGGTTTCTAGTGCGGATAATTTTGTTTTTGGATGAATATCGACCGGAATACCACGCCCATCATCATCTACTTTACAGCCACCATCGGCCAAAAGCGTGATGCGCACCTGTGTAGCGTATCCTGCAATCGCTTCATCAATTGAGTTATCTGCAATCTCCTTCAAACAGTGATGCAGACCATCATAACCAGTAGAACCAATGTACATGCCTGGGCGCTTACGCACCGGCTCGAGACCTTCCAAAACCTGAATCTCGGACGCATTGTACTCTTCGGCTCCATCAGCCTTTTTTGCAGTCATCTCTACCTCAACTTTTTATATTTTTTAACTACTCTATTATACCACCCTGCTTATCTATAATCAAACATATAAGGCATTTAAAAGCCGATTTCAGCGACTTTTGCGCCAAAATAGTGTGTATATACCATTTTCAAGCAAAAAGCCCCAAATTGGGGCTTTCATTGCGCTTATATTTAATTTAACTAGCATGGACTTACCGCCAACGGAAGACCGCACCGTCTTCACTTTGTGTTACCGTTGGTGCTGGCTTCGGCGCTGGAACAGCCGCAACAGGCTCTGGTGTGGCTGGCGCCACAACCGGCGTCTCGCGCCGCGGAATCTTAATCATCGTCGGATCATCTTCTGGTTCGAATACCGGATCTACCTCCTGCACGGAATCTGGCGTCGGGGATAGAACATCCTCTACTGCTGGTTCCGACTTAGGGGCAACCACAGGTTTAGGAGCAACCGTCGGCTTTGGCTTAGGAGCCACCGTAAGCTTAGGCGCAACCACTGATTCTGACTCAGGAACCATCTTAGACTCAGGCATAACTACCGGCTTCGGTTTCGTGGCCGGCTTTGACTTACTTGGTGTACCTTGCACTGCAACCGTCATCGGCTTTGGTGCCGGTCGTTGCGGGACTGGAGTACTTGCGTTATTGTCTGACTGACCTTTATTCGAACCACCTGCCGCCGCTTTACGTTCTTTCCACTTCTCAAGGAAACTCTTCTTTGGACCGGCCGGCTTTTTTGCATCGCCTGACGCGCTTTCGACTGACGTTTTGACTTTCTCTGAGGCATCCTTCTCTTCACCAGACATTGAGCCATTCTTAACGCCTAGGCGTTCATCAATCTCCGCCTCGACTTCGGCTCGCGGACGACCATAGCGAGACAAAGCATAGTCACGCATTTTCTCCATCAAATTGGGATTCGAATCGCCCATCGGTGGAAGCAATGTCATCGTGAACGGCGTAGTCGGCATGTTATACATCATTACTGTTGCAATCGCATGGAAGTTCGCTTGTTTATGAAGATCCTCTGCCGTAAAGGTAGGCGTAAAGACCTTCTCCATAATTTCCGCATCCGTCACGCCGATACGACCACAGATAATCGAACCACAGTTACCCAAAATCGCCTCACGAATCTTGTCTGTAAGCTGAGTCATGAACTGGTTAACCACAATCAAGTTCAATCGGAACTTACGAGCTTCAGATAGAATCGATTCAAAGCTATCTGTCGCAAAGTTCTGGAACTCATCTACGAAGAGACAGAAATCTTTACGTTCTTCCTCAGGAATATCCGCACGACTCATGGCAGCCGCCTGGAACTTCATGACGAAAATCATACCGAGAAGTTTAGCATTCTGTTCGCCGGTACGGCCTTTCGAAAGGTTAACCAAAAGAATCTTCTTATTATCCATGATCTCGCGAATATTAAAGCCAGACTTTGGCTGACCCAAAATATTACGCATCATCTTATTACTAAGGAATGGCCCCCACTTCGAAACAAACCAAGACACAAGATCACCTGCTTCACTACTCTTCTGCGAAGCTGGGAATTCCTTCGTCCAATAATCGTAGACGGCCTTATCTGTTACGTACTGCAGCTTCTCCTTGACGAATTCTGGATCCGTAAAACATCGCGGTACATCAATAAAAGTACCACCCTTCGGGTCACTCATTAAAAGAAGCGCGGCGTTACGGAACATATGCTGCGCACGCGGACCAAAGATACCCTGATTACCCGGATCATACAAGCTAATCATCATGTTTAGAGATTCCTGAACCACAAAGTCTTTTTGATCTTCACTCTGGAACTCAAACATGTTCATACCGACCGGGTTATCGATATTGCCCGGATCAAACAGAATCACGTCATCCATGCGCTCCGGCGGAACTTTCGAGAGAATCGTCTCAATCGCATCGCCGTGCGGATCAATAAAGCAGAAACCACGCCCATCACACATATCCTGATAGGCTAAGTTCGTCAAAAGTACAGATTTACCCATACCTGTACCACCAATGATATAGGTGTGGCGCTGACGGTCTTTCGTACCGAGACGAATCATCTTTTGCTGACCGCGGAATTCATTGACGCCCAAGACAATACCCTCGTCCATTAGTTTCGCTGGACCGTCTACCTGTTTTGTTAACTGACGCTCGACTTGGCTAGTAGGAATAACATTCTGGCTTGGCAAGTGAAAAATTGAAGCAAGCTCCACAGAGTTCAAAATCATCGAATGATCTGTTTGCTTGAAGTTTCTCAAGAGGAAATCACGTACAATTTCGCTCGGTTTACCCCACTGGTCATACTTAAAGCCATTGAAGTTTTGTAAATCAAACTGCGAAAAAACTGGTACTAGTGAACCCAATAAAGCTTCTGCGCGTGATCTACTATTCGCACTTGCAAGAACACGAATTTTAGCCTCAAAACCCGGGAATTTAGTCTTTTCTTCAAGCCTCGTAACTTCGTCTTGTTGAAGATTCGTCAGAGGATCTTTTGGTTTATCAGGCCTATCTTCGCCCGGATGCCAAAATGCATTATTCAAGTCGCCAATTAATTGTCCAGTCCCAGACGCAATTTTACTCAAAGCCGAAGTGCTCGCCGAGCCGCCTTTGCCGTCTTTAATATTTTGTATTCGCTTGAGCGAATCACTTATCCAAGCTCCATCCGACGGACGGATGATTAACTGCAAAGCTAAGCCGTCACCAGGTTTTGCCGTCGACATTGCATTCATAAGACCTAAGCTTGCATCGAAGCGCGAATCTTGAAAGGTTGAAATTGGATAGCTAGCTTCCTTCTTAAAGCGAAATTCGCCACCGCAAACCCCATTAATACCACCCTCTTTATTAAAAAAGTTAGGATCGCGTACTTCCTCGAGGCGAGCTGTCGGGTAAGCCGCCGTAACCGCCTGACGCACCGTCTCTGTTAGAACCGCTGGCACTACAGCATAGTAGTTAATTAACCCCTCATTCGAAATAATCTCAAAGCTAATCGCGCGTTGACCATAGAATTTATTAATTAACCCCTTCTTGAGCGTCGAAGACAGAATGCCATACATCACTTGCGCTTTCGAAATCTCCTCGTTCGCCACATCACGCTCGTCACGACCACCGCCCTGAATATCATCCGTGCTTGGCGGCAAATGAATCTGCATCGTTACGAGCTTCATGGCACGCTCGATATTTTTCTTCTTGCGCGCTAAAGACGCAAAAATCTTCCACGCAATAATTACGCCAAGAATTACAACTACCATTACTACGATAATCGGGATAATACTCTCCATCACGCCGCTTTCTTCCCCTCTCCGTTCAGACCATCGCCAAGATCCCTGCCATAAGCTTTGCGCATATAATCCCATCTAGCCTCTGCAAGGTCATCACAAAGCTCATGCGGATCATTTTCGTCCCTCTTGATCATTTCCATGGTCTTCTTGTAATAAGCACCTGGCATTGCTTTCGCGTCGCGCTGTACCGGGATTTCTGCGAGTTCCTCTGACGGCTCAATACGCGCTTTTGCTTCTTCACCAGCATTTGCCTTCTGCTCGGCTTTTTGTGCAAAAAACTGCTCTAATTCAGCCTTAGCTTTACGTACTTCCGCGGTATCCTTTGCGCGTGCATCTACAACATTCTCTGCCGTTGATGTCACCTGTTCAAAACCATCTAAACTAGAAAAATCTTCCTGAGAACGCATCGCCTCAGCCTGTTTCGAAACTTCGTTTCTACCTCCCAGGTTATCCATAAGCAATATTATAGCACGATACGTACAAAAATAGTACTAAAATATTGTTCACGGACGACCCCTGTTAATACCGAAAAATCACCGCTTTTTACGCGATATTTCTAGACACCAAGAAGCAAAGTCCTGCCTCAATCAATAAGGTCAAAACGATTTGAAACCAAGATACGCCGCCAAAGGATATACAAAGCAACATAATTACTGGCGCCAAGGCAACAATCGACCCGTAACGATAACTTTTCTTCTCGATATGATTTGCATAGATTTTATTCGCCTTCCCCAATAGACGAAAAAATAGCCTGCAGCCGAAGACTGCAAGCCCCAAAAAGAACACGTAAATCAATACGAAGAAAATCATAATGCCGAGTGGACCAACCACCCCAGGCGATGTAAAGAACATCATCATTGCAATTAAAAACAATGCGATTACGCTAGCAGTCAACACGACCTTATCCATAAGCGTTATTATAACACGCAAAATAAGACACTTCATAGACCACTATCCTTCACTTCGACCACAAAACTCCACAAAGTCGCCAGAGTCAAGAATAATAGCTACTCTTCTCTATCGATGCGTCGCACAAAATTGCACCCAGCAATCTTGCTACTGCTACTACTTTATCCGATCGGTCACGGCTGCCAATTTTGGTTAAGATATGGGCTAAGGTAGAGAGGGTTTATCCGGCAAAAAATACATTACTATAAGCCGCAAACTTAGCTCTCTGCCCTTAGCTTTTGACCGCCTCTCGTATAGAGAGGCACAGTCCTTGCAGTTTCACTACACTACTCTGCTTTTGGGTATCAAGGTACTAGTTGTGTATGTGATTCTACGCGCTCTACGCCGCTCTGCTTCTCAGCAGGCTTTTGGCGGAGCTTAGCTTATTCCTAGGTGTAATTTATGGCTAGCAATAAGCTTTCGCTACGCCAAAATACACGTAAATTCCAATACTATTTTTGTTTTCGTGCTTTTTGTTTTTGTGTTTGTTAAGCACTGAGTAGACTATAGCAAACATAAACAATAATGTCAACAATTGTATTCAATATTGTGTTGTATTTATTACATCATTGCCCTATTTTACAGAGGTAGATATTGTATTTTGCTTATACATAATTTTTACAACAGTCTGCGTGGAAAACTTCTGCAGGAACAACGCTCTAATGCTCTTACCTAACATTACAAGAACGATTTTTCTTGGAATGTCGCACATCTACATATGTTTTCTCTAACCTGCGTGTTTAGTCGCGAATACTGCAACTAAACACACTCGAACGATATTGCTCTACCTGCAATTAGTTGCAAAAATCGCAACCAACTAGTCAGCACCTCAGGCTATACCTTAAAACCCGGTGCCATTTTCCAACCACAATTGCTTCATTCAAATCCTTTAACTACACTGCGCACTATAAATAATTGTATTCAACGGATTGGCTTTAAAAATCGTTTCCAAAACTCAAAATTTTCGTTAACTTTTTGGATTTTTTGTGCGCGACGCGACGCGAAATAGTAGCAAAAATATTGAACACTTCCTTAGACCTTTTATCTGTTTATGTTGTAAATAAAACATCAATAATGTTATTGACATTAGCATTTTACCCCGCTATTATTAAAGTAGCTTTTGAATAAAAATATTAATCAAAAGCCAAAAACAAAAATTGATCCAAAAAATATAACTCCACACTCCACATATAGAGAACCGGCTTTACTCGCAGTTGCCGGTTCTCTTCTTTTTTGTCTAAAAGAGATATATTTTGATATTTGTCATTCCTCTATTTTTATAATCTTTCAAGCTATGTTCTCCTTTGATTCAATAAACATCCACCGGCCTAGCCGGTGGTTTTTCTCTTGCGGGCATAGCCCTTTCGTTCCTCGCTTACGCGTGGAACGCGTGAGCAGCCTGTCAGCTGCGAGCTTACACTTTATTTCTTAGTAAAAATTTTACTGTTATCCAATGTCAACTGCTGTCCGAGCTTATCTTCTTTGAGTTGATTCTGGATATATTCCGCAATTCTGGCC
>JAFONX010000025.1 GCA_017418275.1 Candidatus Saccharimonadota bacterium
AAAACGCAATTCGTTGCGCTCTATGATGAAAGACATTCAGGACGGCAAAGATGTTGACCAGGGTGAAATCAACACTTATGCGCAACAGCAGAGCACGATGCTAATGCCGTTTATGATGCTATTTATTATGATTAGCCTACCAGGTGCTATCGTCTTCTACTACTTGTTGAATAATATTAGCTCGATTATCATGAACAAAGTTGTCTTGAATCGCAAGCTCGACCAGATGGAAGAAAGCGCAGATAAGAAGATTATTAAAGAACTCAAAGCGCACGAAGTTATCGAAGCAGAGATTGTAAAGGGTGTTGAGAAGAATATTAAAGAAGCCAAACAAGGCCATTATGGCAGCAAAAATAAAAACAAGGACGCCGATAGTGGCGTGCATATTACTAGAATTTCCGCCTCAGATAAAAAGAAAAGGAGGAAATAATATATGAATACAGATGAATCAATTCGTTTTGCAACGAAATATCTTGAGGACCTACTGTCGTTCTTTGGTATAAATGTAGCGGTTTATTCTACAATTGAAGACGACGTAATTCAGCTCTCGATCCCAAGCACCAGCATGAATTCGCTTTTGATTGGCAAGAATGCGAATAATCTTCGCGCTCTACAACACATTGTTATGATGACTCTGGCTGCTCGTAACGCTGAGGTGACCCGCGTCAATATCGATATTGCAGACTACAAGCGCCAACGCGCAGATAAGATTGAGACCCAGGCTGAGCGCTGGATTCAGGAAGTACGCCGAACGGGGCAGGAGAAGATTTTAAATCTCAACGCAGCCGACCGTCGCACGGTTCATAAGTTTGCTGAGGACTACTCAGATATTAAGACCTTTAGCTCTGGTGAAGGCAAAGAACGCGTCTTGCATATTGTAAAGAAAGAAGATTAATTGATATTTAAACAAGGCAGCCCCGTGGGGCTGTCTTTTAGTTATGAAGACAAGAGTCGAACTGGCGATATTTACTATCACGCAAGAGGCGCGTTAGATAGAGATGTCTAAGGGTAATATGTTTATTTCGTTGCGATATTTGCAATTAAATTAAGGTAGACCAAAATGGATAAGGTGTAATTAGTTGCAAAAAAACACAACGAAATCTTCATAGGTTCTAAAAAAGAGCCTTCTGGCTGGTAGTAACCAAGGGAAGGGGAAGAAGAAACTTTTCCACAACTTGTGAATAAGATTGATTTGTGATAATTAAAAAATATGTTGTAATATATACACACATGTGGAAAACTAGGGAAATAGTAAAAAATAAAAACAGAAAAAAGCAAACATGTATTTTAATAAATAATAAAACAAAATCATAAAAAGTCAAAATGAGGCGCAAAATAATCTATAATTGTTGTCAAAAATGTTACATTGAGCTTTATTTAATAACGGCAAAAACAAATTATAATTAATAATTAAATAGACAATGAAATAATACTTAAACTTACTATGTAACTATGTGGTTTTCTCTCTATTCTTGTGACCGAAGGAAGTTTTTGTGCCCAATAATACGAGTATTAAAAAGACTTTTCACGCAAACATTTCACGCGCACTCCTGAAAAACGGCAGGGAGGTTGAAGATCAAAAAAATCCCCGGCAAACCCCGGGGATTTTAATGTTTTCTAGTTAGCCGCCGCGAAATGATCGTTTCCGATAATTACAATAAAGTCTGTGACCTCAGTCTCGGAATCGTCAGAACTTCCCTTGTACTCGCTTAAACTTTCTGGAATATCTGAAACTAATTCGACGCCATACTTCTCTGCTAGCTTAGCGGCAGTTTCCGGCTTAGTGTCGTTTAGCTGATAGACGACAGTTTTTTCATTATTTTGGAGATCATCTGGGGCGTTCCCTATACTCTGAATACTAAAGCCTTCGTCCTCTAGGTCAACCTGCTCGTTTGCGGCTGTTCCTGGTGTCTCGGTACCGTTTAAGACTACAATCTGCGCCATCTCGCGTGAGAAACCTTCGGCATAAAGACGCTCTTGTATAAAGCTATGAATATTACCGAAGTACATATCGCCACCATATGGGAGTACGTAGCTAATATTGTTTACCATGCCAGTTGTCATAAGAGCGGCGCGCCCATCGTAGTTATCTACTGTCGAAAGTGTCTCCATGTTGTTGATATTAAGCTCTTTAGCAAGGCGCATAAGGGTCTTAATATCACTATCCTTGAATGTAGTGCGAATATTATCACCGACGGCGTTTAATAAACCCGTGGCGGCGCCGAGGTCGGTCACGAAGTTGGTCTCACGAGCTTTCTTTACTGTTGCTTCGATGATACGTTGCTGGAAGTATTCGCGCGAGAAGTTACCACGAGCTGCACCGTAGCCGCCATGGGAATTGCGCGAGCGAGCGACGCCGAGCGCTTCTGTGCCGTTCAGGTGAATCACCTGCATCGTCGGGTAGCTGAAATATGTTGTATAACCGTCGGTTTCCATCAAGCCGCGCGGGTCAGTAACTTCGATGGCTGTTTCTGGCCCATCCCAGGTTTCCTCTCCATACGTAAAGACGACATCTAGACCTCCAAGGGCATCAACAACCTGAAGGACGGCACCCCAGTTTGCATGGACTTTATACTGGATTTCTATACCGAGAATATCTTCGAAGGCACTAGCTAGAGCGTCCTGCCCTTGCTTCTCGTATTCTTTCATACTTTCTTCAGAGCCATCATTTTGAATATAGTTACAATAGAAGATTTCGTTTAACTTAGCCGTTCCGGTGCAGGCTCCTCTTGTATAGTGTAAATCGCGCGGAAGACTAATAGCCTTAATGTCGCCGGAATCCTGATTAATCGAAACAAGTATCATGGAATCGGTTAAGAAGCCGCCGTCATATTCTGGGTCGACCATACTATAGCCTTCTGTACCGAAAATAAGAATATTTGTTCTGCCCTTTTCGTCGGCAAGGAGTGGAGTTTTTTCGTCAGCAAACAAAAGACCCAAAATAGAGCTATCATCGCCAGCGACTTTTTGATAGCGGGAATTGATGTAGTTGTAGAGGAAATAACCACCGCCACCAAGAAGCAAAATAATAATCAAGAGAACGATTGGCCATTTCTTATGTTTCTTCTTTCCGAAGTTTTTTGCATCTCTTTTAGCGGCCTTCTTGGCGGCTTTCTGCTGTTTACGCCAAGACTTCTTCTTTTCTTTGGCTGGTATCTCATCAAAATCCATAGCGTTTTTATCGTGTGTTTCGGCTAAAAATTTTCTCGCAGCTTCGTCGCCAAAATCGAACTCATCCTCGCGCTGTAAAGCGTCGTCCTCGGCTTTTTTCTTTGACCTGGAAAGTTTGGGAGCTTTCTTCCCTCTTTTCTTTTCTTGTACGCCTAGTTCACGGCGACTTGAAGCTTGCTCTTCGAGCTCGGCTTGCGTGATGCGTTCCATGACTAGGCGTTTACGATTTGCCTTCTCTTGCTCCGAAGCGTGTAATTCTTTTTGCTGCTGGATTTCGAGCTGACGATGCTCGTCGCGCTCGATAGGGGAACTGCGACGCACACTCGCAATGCGACTTCCCTCTGCGACTTTAGTTTGACCTTCCGTTTTGCGCACACCTTCGATCGTGCTATGACTAACCTTTTTGGTCGTGTCAATATTGCGCCTCGTAAGGCCGGCTTGACTCTTCGAGACGACTTTCTTATTAGTTTTAGACCCACTCCTCCATTGAAGTCCGTCCACTGAACGACTACTCATATTATTCTATTTTATCACACGGATTTTTATGGGTCTAATTAGTCTTTATAAAGAGTAGTTCTTCGGGTCGAGTATAATAATCTTAATGAAGAAGTTAAAAATTACTTATATTATTAATCGCGCGACGCAAGTGGGCGGCATTGAGCGTGTGGTTTCTATGCTTTCTAGTTATTTTGCGGAGCAATACGGCTACGATATGACGGTTGTTTCGCTTGAAACAGAAGAAACTGACGACAAGGGCTTTGATTATGGTAATAAAGTTAAAATTGAGCACCTGGGTTATAGTACTGATGAATACGCAAACAGACGTCTATTGAATCAGAGAGTGTGTAAAATTCTCGAAAACGAAGAGAAGAAAAAGACGGACATCATTATTACCTGTCATGGCAACATCGCGGATTTGGTGGCTCTAAATAAGCGGCTATTTAGCGGCAAAGTGATTTTTACTGAGCATGCTTCTTGGGAATACTACACTAAGGCGCGCAAAATTGCACAGATTCTCTGCTATCGACGCGCAGAGCGTCTGGTTGTATTGTCCGAATCGGCGGCAAAGATATATCGTCGATATGGCTTAAAAAATGTCAGGGTTATCCCGAACGCAATACGGGAAATCCCTAAATTTAAAGATAGTGGTCACGAAAAACATGAGCTCTTAGCAATTGGGCGTCTAGAAGAGGTTAAGGGTTTTGACAATCTCGTCTGTGCTGTCGATACGATTAAAAACAGGCTTGATGATTGGCGAATAGTAATCTATGGAACGGGCTCCAAGGAAGAGGAGCTAAAGGCTCAAATCAAGAGCTTTGGTTTAGAAGATAGTGTCAAGATGGCGGGCACTACGAACGAAGTTTTGAAAAAGCTACATAAAGCATCGGGGTATTTATTGTCTTCGCGCAACGAGGCTTTCCCTATGGTAGTCATGGAGTCTCTTTCGTGCGGGACACCGGTTATAGCCTATAGCCTTCCTGTCATTGAAGAAATGAACAAAAAATACAAGGTGATTATATCGGTAGAACCGCGCGATGATTATCGGGCTTTTGGCGAGGCGATTCTGCGCTTCATTGGAGACGAGAAGCTTAGGAAAAATCTTTCTGAACAATCGCTTGGGCTAGCTAACGATTATTTGCTTCCAAAAATTGCAGAAAAATGGAAAGCGCTATTTGAGGAGTTACTAGAGGTAGGGCAATAGTCTTAACCTAATCTATATGGTATAATATGTCCTATGAAAAGAATACTTGTAACAGGCGGCACGGGCTTTATTGGCTCTCATACAGTCGTCGAATTGCTTCAAGCGGGTGACTATGAAGTCGATATAGTGGATAATCTTGCCAATAGTAAAGAAACTGTTATTGATGACATTGAAAAAATTACAGGCAAGCGCCCAAATTTTTACAAACAAGATTTGCTCGAAGAAGATAAGCTCCGTGATCTGTTTCGCGAGCGCGACTATGAGTCTGTGATTCACTTTGCTGGCCTTAAGGCGGTTGGCGAATCGGTCGAGAAACCACTTGAATACTACGAAAACAATCTGCTTAGCACACTTAATATTTTGAAGTGTATGAAAGAATTTGGCACGAATCGCATGGTCTTCTCTTCTAGCGCAACGGTTTACGGCGACAGAGACAATGTGGCTCTTACTGAAGATATGCAGACTGGCATCGGTATTACCAATCCTTATGGTCGCACTAAGTTTATGATTGAAGAAATCCTCAAAGATTTCTGTGTTTCGGATAATACGAAGCAGGCTGTAATTCTTCGCTATTTTAATCCAATCGGAAACCATGAATCTGGTCTAATCGGCGAAGATCCTAACGGTATTCCAAATAATCTTATGCCGATTATTATGCGCGTGAGCCAGGGGCGTATTCCTGAACTAAGTGTTTATGGCGATGATTATGACACGCCGGACGGTACTTGCATCCGTGATTATATCCACGTTGTAGATCTTGCAAAAGGTCATCTAGCTGCCCTTGAAAAGACCGAAGGCGCTGGCGTCTTCATTTATAATCTTGGCACCGGCAAGGGCACGAGCGTTAAGGAAATGATTATTGCCTTTGAAGAGGCGAGTGGAAAAGCCTTACCTCACAAGATTGCGGCTCGTCGCGCCGGCGATCTCCCAGCTATTTTTGCAAATGTTAGTAAAGCAGAAAATGAGCTTGGCTGGAAGGCGACTCATACTGTCGCAGATGCGATGCGTGATACGATTAAGTTTTTAAACAAGGAATAATATGGCAAAGGAAAAGAAACCAGAATTTAAGATGGGGGACTTTTGTAAATATGTCCTTAAGAAGTGGCCAATCTTGCTTTGTTGTTTAATTATTGGGGTTTGTATTTCGGCATACTCTTGGAAGCATCAGAATTTGGCTTATGATGCGCAGACTACTCTGCTCTTGCATGACAAGGTTGATACAGCCGGCGACAACGACGAATATGCTCAGATTGTAAATATTCTATCCAGCAAAGAAGCGTATGCGAAAATTGGCGTAGATGTCGAAGATGTGGATTTCGATAACATAAAAGTCACCGGCATAACGACTGGTATTGTAAAAATCGAAGCAACTGGTAATAGCGAAGAAGAAGCTCAACAGAGTGTGGATTTTATCGTAAAGAATTCCGAAAAGGTTATAGACAGCATTTTTAAAGAAAATGATTTTGAGACTGTTGTGCTAGAAAAGCCTAGCGAAAGTTCCGTGAGTGGAACTAAGAAAGATAAGATTCTTTCGGTTACGGTAATTATGTTTGCGATGGTGTTGCTAGCAATAACAGCAGACTTTATAACCTTTAATAAGAAAACTAACTAATTCAAAATAGCCTCTTCGTGGGGCTATTTTTTTGTTCTATTTTTCAAGATATTGATAACTCTGGCGGGCAAAGTAGTGTTGATATAACACAGTAGGGCTATGAAGCGTTGCTTTTTCGTGGCGATTTTTGCAAAAAGAACTTTTTGGCGATATTTCTTTAGAATCTGCTTACACTCGCGCACTTCGACTGGATACTTACTAGCTTCGCGCGAAATATCGATTATCTCCACAATAAAGTAAGCTTCCATAAAATAACGAATAACAGACGCGGTACTGTATTTTTCGGTTTCTGCGATGGTTCTCATGACAGTAAGACCGTCCATTCGACGCTTATAGAAACGTTTCTTGGTTAAACTGCTGGTATTATTGCGGTAGCCATAGATAATATGATTGCTCGAAACAATACCCGAACACTTCTTTAGGTAATTGTAGTTGAGATATAAGTCTTCCCCAACGGCATAATTTTCAAACACAAGGTCTTTTAATAGGGAGGTTCTATAAAGCTTGCAGACCGGTCCAGCGGAAATTCTTTGCGTGAGCAGACCAGAAATTGCTTCGGCTTTGCTTAATCGTGTCGTTACCGTAGGGGATTCTTGGGGATTGAAAACTTTGTCGAAAGCGGTATATTTGGCGCACACTAGACCATACTTGCCGTTTTCTGAAGCCTCAAACAAGAAACTTAGGTAATCTTTTGAGACTATGTCGTCAGAATCGATAAAAACAATGTATTCTCCTTTTGCTTCGTCGAGACCCTTATTGCGTGCGTGGGCGGCACCAGGTTTATTACAAGTCGCAAGTTTAATGCGCGAATCTTTCTGTGCATATTCTTTGCAGACTTTAACAGAATTATCGCTCGAGCCGTTGTCTACTAGGATAAGCTCGAAGTTTTTGTAGTCTTGTGCCAAAATACTCGAAAGACAAGCTGATAGAAACTTCTCGGTATTAAAAACTGGAACGATAATCGAAATTAAGGGCTTTTTCATGATAGGAGCCTAAAAGGTATGATTTGACTATTTCCGAGAACGAAGTAAGCTAGAGCGAAATATCCAGCAAGTGCAGCAATAAATACAAAACGTTTCAGGGCTGGGCTGTCCTTGAACCGATCGATGCCGAGCCAGAAACCAAACACGACGAATGGCCAGAAATAATCCGCCATGCGTCCAATATAGGCCGAATAGAAGCCGAGGCTAGCATAGAATAAACCACAAAGAATAATGAGGACGGAATAAGTATTTAAAGAAAAGCTTGCTGAATTGTTCTTTTTGCGCGTGAGGGCTAATAGAGCCGCGAGGCTAAGAAAAATAACAAAATCGAAGTTAATAATGCTACCACCATAAAGCTCCAAAGTATTCGCATATTTACCTGGCATTAAACCCGTATCGAGCAAGAGTGTGATGAACTTAGGAAAAATAAACAGCGCGCAAAGCAGAGCGAAAGTGGCAAAAATTGCGACCTTCTTTGCAGAAAAACGTCTTAGGGCTGGTGCTACGAATAAGACAGGTATTAGAATAATCGCGGAAAAATGCAGGCAAAACGCTAGAAGAAATAGAGCAAGATTTGAAAGAAGGGCGCTTGGTTTTTCGAAAACGCGCAAAAGAAGTAGGGCGAACAACGAAATGGCTGCTGCCTGGCGCATGCCATTAATACAATACGGCAACATTATTAATACAAGTGCACCAAAGATAATCCACGCATTATTTTTGTCGAGTTTCTTCGCAAAGAAGAACAAACATGCGAAGGTTAATAGAGAGTACGCGAAATAAAATGCGAAATGACCAAATGCAAAACGATCAAGGATTCTAATCAGAAAAATTGCTGTCGGCTCCATGCTGAACGCAGTAATGCGAGGGATGGCTTGCTCGAGTGGTTCTTCAGAAACGACATCGAACATTTCCGAATAAGCCATAGAGTCTGTACCTACGCCAAAACGCATAGCGATAGCGATAGCTGGAATTAAAACACTAACAACAGCGAATGCTTTCTTTTGGTGTTTTTGGTGCAAAAAGGCGAACAAAAAAGTTAGTGCGAAAACGGAAAAATAGAAGAAAATAGAAGAGATATTAGATAGAGTCATAGGCGGCTTCGAGCTTCTTTACGCTGTTTTTAATATTATACTTTTCCAAGGATTTATTGTCAGGTTTGCGATCTTCGCTAGGCGTGTAGTTTGTTAATTTTTTCTCCCAGCTGTTCTTGGAATCAATGGAAAGAAAGAAAACATTCTTAGAGGCTTTTACCTCTCTGGGCACGAAAGTGCTAAAGAAGCACGTGAGTCCGGCTGCCTGAGCTTCGATCCCTACTGTTGGAACGCCTTCGAACTTTGAAGGGAGTACGAAAATGTCAGCAAGCGAATAATAATCATTAATATCTGGTCTAGATGAGAGCAGGAATATGCTACTCTTGGCTGACGAGTGGTTAATTTGGGCTTGTAAACTGTCTTTTAGTGCTCCGTCGCCGATAATGAATAGCGCGGAATTAGGCTGTTTCTTGTGGATATTCTCAAAAACCTGAATTAGCCAAGATTGATTTTTGACATCTTCAAGGCGACCGACATTCAGTAGAACCTTAGTGGCGTTGTTTAGCTTGTAGGTTTTGCGAAGTTTAGCTCTAGTGGTTTTATTAAAAGAGAATCTTGATAAATCGATGCCGTTTGGGATGACTGTAAAGTCCTGACCTTTGCCATACAAGAACTCGCCAGCATCTTTGCCGCAGGCAAGCTTTTTTGTAGCAATCTTATTGAGCTTGCGGCGTAGGACGTGGGCAATTAAGGCCTTTCCCGGAGAGTTTAGATTCTTGTTAAAGGTATTATGTGAGTGACTGATGCGACACTTTGCGCCACCCATCTTTGCGCCTTGTAGGGAGATGGCGGACATGAAATCGATGTGACTGTGTACGACCTCGTAATTGCCTTCTTTTACGATGTTTGCAATATCGCGCTTAAATATCCAAGGAGCTTTAGTGCGATTGTCTTTGATGCGGTAAATTTTAGCACCACCTTTAACTAGCTCGTCTTCAAAAACGAACTTATTCCCTTCTCTGGGCTGCATGAAGGTAATAATATCGAACTGATATTTTGTCTTGTCGATATTTCGCCAAGCATTCATCAAAAAAGACTCGGCGCCGCCTCTGTCTAATCCACCAATAATATGCAGGATTCGTTTAATCTCAGCCATAGGTAACTAAGCTAATTATAGCAGATATGCGTCATCTGTTTAAGTGAAGGAGGGCTATCTAGCGACGATAGTTGCCGGAGTAATCGTCAATCTCTTTGAGAATATACTTTGGCGTTTCATAGTCGCCCTTAATAAAATCGACATATTGGTCTGCCACCCAAATAGGCAGTTCCTCTCCGCTTTCTGGATCTGTATAGTAATAAAAATCTTCGGCTGTTCCATAGACTAGAATTGGCAACTCGGAAATCTCGACGACTTCTACACCCTCTTCGATTTGTCTTTTGACGTTTATGTCGCGTTGGCTTGCGAGGAAGTGGCGCGTTGCAACCTTTTCGATGTATGGCGGAATAAAGACTGTACTAAACACGAAAGCTACTGCAAAAGAGAGCAAGAAGCCAACGGTTGTAAAATTTGGCACTTTCTTGGTAATTAGGGCAATAATGAACGCTAAAATATAAATCATAGCAAAAGAGAAACCGAAAGCAGTTGTCGTGAGCGTTCTTGGTACGGCGAAGCCCTGTGCGTAACAAATAACAATAAACGAACAAATAGACGTTGCGATCAAAACAAGGAAACTTAGAGCAATGCCGCGCTTGTTAAGGATAGAGCTTTTAATGCAACTAGAGAATGAAAAAGCCGCAAAAACTATCAAGGCATAGGCTAACAAAGGTATATGCGAAAAGAAAGAAGAATAGGTCTTAATACTCTCTTTAATGGTCGCTAAGCTAAATGAGCTATGACTGTACGCGCTCCGCGCAATTCTGGCTGGCGAATAATACAGAATAAGCAGACCGACAATTAAAACCAAAATGCTAGGAATACAAACTTTTAATAATAAGCCAGCTCGCTTATCTTTCTTTCGTATAAAGATAAAGAATTGAAGAACACAGAAAAGCCCAAGAAAGGCAACATTGATAATACTAATGAGTTCCGAGAAGAACTGTGCTATAAAACAAATCAATAATAAGGCGATAAAGCGAATAATAAATTGCTTTCTGCTCATCTTTTGGGTAATCGAAATAATCTCTAAGACTATCAAAAGAGAAAAGATGATCGAGGTAAAATGTACAACATTTGAATCAATCCAAAGAAAAGAATCAAGTAGGCTAGGACAAGTAAAGAGAAATGCTGCGCTAGCCAGAATAGAGAATGATACGGCTTTCTTTACGTTCTTAGCAAGCTTAGAGCGTAGCAGAATTAGGGAAAGAATCAGAGTTAAGGCGGCAAAAGCGACAAATGGATAAATTTGCGTGAAGCTTATTCCGAAAATATGATAGCCGACCCAAATGAGTGCCCACTGGGATAAACGCGCCGTATGAGCTATATAAGTCAGATGTAAATAGGAGAAGAAACTGTGCTTCTCGGCAGTTCCGTAATAGCCCCAAAGATCAGCAATTGGAGAGTTGAAAGTAGATAAAAGAAAAACGCTAGCCAATAGCAAGAGTGTGCTACCCTGCAAAACATATTTAGTATAGGGTTTGATTCTTGATAGTATTTTTTGCATAATACGTATAAAGAGATTATAGCAAAAAGCTGAGTGAGGAAATAGTGAAGGTGAAGAGAACAATAAGGCGAATCTTTAATTCCCTTTTTGTTATAATGATGTCCTTTATTGTGGTAGCGATTTTTGTGCCGCCGAAGAGCATTAACTGGGTGAAAGCTTTTGGTAGTTATGATGTCTGGCTGAAGATTCTGATAGTAATACTTGCGGTTATGCTTGTTGCTTTTAGGGTATGGCTATATGGAAAAACGACTGCCCTGAAAACCAAGCTGTCCTCTCGGAAATTGTTAATAATTGGCGGCGTTCTTGCTTTGATTTTGTGTTTTGTTGCAACGTATCTATTCATGCCAGAGCCATATAACACCTTTGATTCTGCGGAGATATATGGCTTTGTGCGCAAGGCTTCGGTAGGTGCAGTAATAGACAATGAAGTATATTTTAATCGACATCCTCACAATTTAGGAATCGTAATTTTCTATCTTTCATTTGTGAGACTGGGCGTATTATTAGGTATGAAAAACGCACAAATCTTAATGCCAATTGTAACTTCCTTAGCGGTAGCGATTACGATTCTTATCTCCGCTTATATTGCTGGCAAAGCAATAAAGAGAAGCTCTGGGGTTCGTGTCTGGATTGTAATGTTAATCACTCCAGCACTGCTCTATTCGGCTGAGATGTATACGGACTCGATCTCCGCCTTTTTTATTGCGTTGGAACTGTTTGTGATGTTAAAGATTCGCGAGTGTCGTCGCAAAAAAGAGAAGGCTCTTCTCTGTGTGATTCTTGCAGCTTTTGCAGGTGTAGGCGCGGTGATCAAGATTACTTCCCTGATTCCGGTGATTGCGTTTGGGATTGTTGCGCTACTCAAAAAGGGGCGCAGTAGTATTAATAAAAAGCAACTACTACGAGCGTGTGGTGTTGGCGCGATTTGTTTGGTGTGCTTTGCTGGAATCTTATTGGGCTATAAAAATATCCAAAAAAATATTCTTCCAGGCACAAAGGAAAGCGCCTTGCCGTATACTCACTGGGTAATGATGGGCATGGGTGGAGATGGTATTTTTAATTCCGAAGATCTTGAGGCCTCTTTGTCTCATATGCCTAACACGACGGAATATAATATCGATGCTATGAAGAATCGTCTGGGAGAAATGGGTCCGCTTGGCTATATTTGGCTACTAGCAAGGAAAGTATCTGTTACCTGGGGAGACGGAACGTATGAGATTTCGCGTGTTGTTGGTACGCAGCCGCGCAGACCGGATTCGCGTTTGATTCAGGTAATTGGCGTCTATGGTCGATACTTTAAGTATTATAGATTTGTGACTACAGTATTCCAGCTCTCTTGGCTCATTGTGTTCTTGGTGATGGCATTTTTAACTCGTAAAAAGAATAATAACAAAGTGCTTGTCTTGAAGTTAGCTCTAATAGGAATCTTTACTTTCCTGTTGATTTGGGAAACAAATTCTCGTTACCTCGTAAACTTCTTGCCACTTCTGATTATTCTTCAAGAATATTCAATTGGCGTGCTTTGGAAAAAGATTAGTACTAAAAGCTTAGGTAAATATCTCGCATCTTCTTGAGCGATGAACGAAGTGAAAACTTTTCGTTGAACTCAATGTAATAATCCTCACCAGAAAACGCCGACTCGACCTTTTTTCTAAAAGCGTCTTCGTCTTTTGGGTCGTACAAGTTCTTTGTGTAATTTCCAACGATTTCGCGATGCCCGCGATTATCTGAAACGATAATCGGAAGACCACAAAGCTGAGCTTCGATTACTCCTAATCCTAAGCCTTCGCGAAGGGAAGCGGAGATAGCGAGATTACAAGCACCTAAGACATCATATACTTTTTCAACATAGCCAGGGAAAATCACCTGTTTTTCGATTGATAGTTCCTTGGCAAGCGTCTTGGTTGCTTCTAAAAGTCGTCCTTTGCCCAAGAATAAAAGCTTAATATCCTTATGTCGCCTGAGAAGTGGTGCTAGGCTGTTCAAGATAAAACGATGATTTTTATTAGCTGTAAATTCTGCTGTATAGCAAATCACGAAATCATTAGACGATAGCCCTAGCTTTTTGCGAATCTCTTGTTTCTTCTTATCGCTAGTTGAACGCTTCAGTTTCGAAACATCAACGCCCACGCCGTTGATTTCTTTTACCTTTGTGCGAAAAGACTTCTTGGCGCGCTCATAGTCTTCGTGATTGATCGTTATGATGAGATCAGTAAACTTGGCGCAATGTTTTTCGATAGGAAAATAAAGTAGCCAGTTCTTAAGAGGTGCGCCTTTGTAGAAATGAAAACCATGTGAAGTGTAGATGACTTTTGTTCCGTCAGCACGAGCTTTTCTTGCGGCAAGCCTAGTAATAATCGAGCCGACTGGCGTATGTGTATGAATGAGGTCGTAATGATTATTATTTAGAATCTTCTTGAGTTGTTTGTAAGCTTTGATATGATTATGAAATGCGAGGGGGCTTCTTGCAAAATTGACTTTAAAGGCGTTGTCGGCATCAAAAATCTCTTCTTCGTTCGCGGAAGCATAATCCACTTTCCAACCACCAATATTTAAATCTTCGTAAGGCGCCTCAAGGGTACCTCTAAGCATGCGCATATAGGGGCGATTGAATTTCTGAAAATTTGCCGTATGTGAGGTAAATAAGATGCGCTTAGGGGTCTTGCTCATAAACTTGATTATAACAAACTAGAAGTGAGTGTTAGGTGGCTTACTCTATTATCCATCTTTGATTTTCGCTACCGTGGTAATCCCAGATACCGATATTTGTACCTGCGGAATAGTTACCGCTGAATATATCGAGTGCGCGACCGCCACAGCCGTCAAGGAAGCTATATGTGTTGTCGTCATTCTTGACGATATGCCAGCGCTGATTGCATCCGCTGTGATTGCTCCACATGATTACATTAGCGCCAGCATACGAACGGCCTCCAGAGACATCAAATGAGCGCCCAGCATATGTATCGGAAATGCGGTAAGTGTCAGAGCTTTTATCGTATTCGAACTTGAAAAGTTGTGCCTTGGTGGTGTTTAGGCTCCATAACTGAATATTGGCGCCAATTGCGGATGATGCCCCCGATATATCGATAGCGTATGTCTTTTTCGCGGCGCTGATGATGCGGTGAGTTCCAGTAATAATGTCGCTCTTGTTGTTGGTTGTCGCTTGCTCCTTTGTCTGTGGCTGACTCGTTTCTGCTTCTTGTGTTTTTGTGGTATCGACAGCCTCCAACGTCCACAATTGATTCTTGCTTGCGCTATATGGATACAATAAGATATTTGTTTCGTTACTAGTTTTGCCGCCCTCGATGTCGGCAGAGAGTCCAGAGCAACCATTGAGTAAACGAATAGTGCTGTTAGAGATAACATCGACATGCCAACGTTGTGCGCAGGTCGAATTGGAGCTCCAGAGCTGGATATTTGTTAGATTCTTCGTACTTGCACCTGAAGCATCAAGAGAATACTTATCAGTGTATCCGGGCGTAATTCTGTAATAGTCGGTAGCAGGATCGTATATAAAAACAAAGGTTTGGTTTTCGCCGTTATGCGAATCGTATAACTCGATATTAGTCCCATTCTTGCTTACTAGTCCTCCGTGCACGTCGATAGCCTTCAGAGAGTTTATTTTTGAGAGAAGATGGTATGAGCCATCAGTAATCGGGGGGTCAATATGGATAAGTCTGAAGGACTGATTTTGATCATGTGTATATGGCGCTAATTCGAGACCGCCTTCTGCCTTGAAAGATAAGACCATTTCTGTATTGATGGCTGATGTGATACTGAAGCTCCCGTCACGATTGTTGAGTATTTTGAACTTTTGGTTAAAACTACCGCTTCGCTCCCATTGACCTATGGTCGTTCCGGTGATGGTTGAGCCGCGGTATACATCTAGGACCTTTTTGCTTCCGCTATTGGTGATAATATAGCTACCGTCGTTTTGCCTCTCAAACTTGAAATGACCGTAAGCGCTATCTGTGCGGGCGTCGACGTAAATATTCTCACCGTTTTCGTCGTAATTATCTTCTATTCGAAGAGCGTTACTTATGTTATTGGACGGAACAATATAATATTCGCCGTCTGGGTATGAGATTTCTTCCCGCTTAATTCCTAATGTACTCCCGAACCACTCCCTAAAGTACATATAGAAATTACGGTTGCCATACGAGCCACAATAGCTTGTCCCTGGATAGTTTGCTAAAGCTCCATCATTTGGCACATATGGAGTGTAAATGTACAACGAAGTTGTTGCAATGTTTTCCAAATATACGCTCTTGGAGCCGCAACTACGGTCTGGGTTGTAGAGAATCTGATTCGTTGTATATGGTCTGTAGTTATATGAGTAAATATGCTCACGGTAGTAATTCAACTGCCAAGCCGCCATCATGACCTGGTTATAAAAGCCAAAATACTTCGAATCGCAAGGTGCGCCATCCGGACAGGCGTAACCCATAACTGTGTTGTATTGGAAGCTATGTGGCCAATCATCGCCCCAGACATAGCTTTCCTTTTTGAGCATCACGAGCAATACTTGAGGATTGACGTTGTATTCGTGGGCTGCCCTGTAAATAATTTCACCGGCGCTGAGCATTCCCGCCTCTTTTTTGCCGCCAGTCTCGAAATTTGTCTTGTGCGTTTCTGGATTTTCGTAATACTCTGAAACGCAAACAAAAGGCGGATCGTGATATTTTGTGTAGCCTTGTGCGCGAAGCTGCTTAACATATTCCGCGCGCGTTACATTGCCGTAGACCTTCTGTGTGCCCCACATATCGCAAGCTGGCGAATGTGAGTCGATAAACGCATCAATCTCGGCCGCGGTCATTGTATTTGGGTTGTAAAAAATCGAGTCGTCAATAATACGACCTGCTTGAAATTCTGTCGCACTAAGAGCTTGCGTCTTGCTCTTGCTGCCAAGAAAAGAAGTTAATAAAAAACCGCTCGCCATCGCAATGATGCCTAGCATCGCTAGCCTTAAAAGATTTGTATTATTGGATCGTAAACGTCGTCGCATCGCTCGTTCCCTCGGCATAATCCGATTTAAAAGTTAGTGTTACGTTCCAGCTTCCGTTTGTAAAACGGCCTCTGTCTAAATTTACGCTTGCGCAAACCGTCTCTTTTGGACTTGGCAAGACCTCGCTTGTTTCTGTGATTGTTTCTGATCCATTTGTAAAGTTATAAGTGCAAGTACCAGTATTGTTGACGACATTTGTAATTACGCCACTCGCGTAAACCTGACTATTCTGTACGTCGTACCCGCCCGAAACATAAACCTCTGCAATCTTGAGTCCGGCTTCATTCTTGGCGACTTCTTGCTCTTTTGAGGCGGCCTCTGCTTGGTTCTTGAAATCGCTGCCAAAATCTGTACCTTCGCCTTCGGAAGTCTTATTCTTGACGTCATTGCCAAGCTCTGCTGTATTAATGTTCTTTGTGTCGACAACGGCTGTTTCGTCGTTTTTGCTTTTCTTTGAAAACCAGCCTGATTTATATCCCCAAAAAAACCCACCGGCGACTATTAAACACAAAATAAGCACCGGAAGCCAAAAACCTCGGCGCTCTCTCCTTCTTCTAGACTGTTTCTTTTTTGTTTCTTTGACCATAGACACTCCTAAGAATATTTTAACAATAAAACCTTATTTTCGCAAGTTGTAAACCTAGGTATCGGCGTCTAAAAAATAAGAACACGATTATGCTAAAATAATAAAAATGGCAGGTGGAGGCAAGATACCGTCTGATGCTGGTAAAATCCGGCAGAGCGAGCGAAATCGTACAAACGACGACGCAGCATTCAAAAGAGCTGATCAGAAAATATCGGCCCAGAATGCTGAGCGCGAACAGAAACGACGTGCCTTTGTTTTGCAGCGTCCTGCGGACTATGTTGGCTCGCGCGCACATGAGCGAGAAGAAAATCCTGAGGCCTTTAGTGCGCAGGGGAGCAGTAGTGATTTGGCAGGCCTCGACGGTCATTCTGCAATCTCTGAAACTCAAGCTAGTATGGCTGGCTACAATGAACGCCGTCAAAGAACTCAGGCTGCAAAAGCCGAAAAACTTGCAGAAGATGAACGCAGAGATTTCGAGATTAAGCTCGATCAAGCGCAATACGAAATCGCTAATATGTAACCGCGGGCGCAGGCAAGCCGAAGTCGGCAAAACATGCCTGGAGAAAAAGTCCAGAATGAATCACAGATACCGATAAGGCAAAGCCAACAAGTCTTGCCACAAGAAGCCACTCTTAATCGACCGTGGATGCAAACTGGGCAAAAGCGGCAGACTGAACCAGGGCTTCCTGAGCAAACAATTGATTCGTCTATGTCTTCGAATTATGTTGTAGGTATTCCGACTTCGGGCCAAGCAGCAAAAGGAAATACTATCCCGAACAGTCTATCTGATGTTGAGTTTTCTGTTCCGACCCAGCAAGGCGATGAAGTCGTTCGAACTCCAGGGCAAGCAACAATACTCGTGCAAACACCGAACCAAAATGAGGGCGTAAAGGTTACCGAGCGCGACCCAGGGCTTCGCGAAGACGCCCTAAATGTTGAGCAACCACATAATCAGCCGCAGGTAAACCTTAGCCAAACAATCTCGAAAAATGCTAGTCAAACAGCCCCGGAAAGTACAGCGGCCGTCGAGGCTGCTTCGAAAAACGATTATTACGAAACTCCTCTCGAAAGCAGTAGAAAAAGTATCCGACCAAACTTTTTCCCTAGTATTTTTGGCAAGCGCAGCAATCCAACCAAGGGCAAAACTACGCGCGGTAATAGTAATGTTTTGCTTGATGCAGAAAAATCCGCTGGTAATCTCGACTCTTCTTATGGTCTTGATGCACAAACGGGCGAAAATGAGATTAATAGTGATTTTGTAAATAATGTTGGTGCGCAAAATGCACAAGGAAAAACTGATGGCAAAAAAGTAAAAGCGGGCTTCCTAAAGAAGAAAGGCCCACTTCTGACAATTATTATTTCGCTTCTTTTTGGTGGTGGCGGCATGTATATGACGCAGGCTTCGCTCCCGTTTACTATCCTAGATAAACTCAACGATAGCTTTGACTCTCAAGATATCTCGGTAAATAAACGCTCTGGCGTCTTTACACGCCTGATGGCGAAAAACGCTAAAAATGTTGATATGACTAGCGGGGCTACTAAGAAGAACGTCTTCGGTAAGCAGAAATTCAGTGTTTCTAAGAAAATGCGCAAGCGTATGAAGGCGAACAATCTCAATATCATTACAGACAAAAGTAATCCAAATGTCGGTAAGCTTGAGTTTACAGACAAAAACGGCCAGACGAAAGTGTATAGCCCAGCTGAATTCGAGAGCGCCTATAGGGGCAACACGGAGATTCGTAAAGCTTACGATACAGCGGCGCATCCTTGGAAAACCTCAGTGTCAAACTTCCTAGACAAGGGCTTCAAGAAAATAATGACCAAGTTTGGGCTCAAGAAGCGAGCTCTGGACGGCTACGATGCGAAAGCTGATCCGACGGGCGAAAAAGCCCAAAAAAGTCTAGCAAACGAAGTAGAACATACCTTTGATGATGGTGCGAATAATATGCGTGCTTCTGGCGGTGAAAATGATGACGAAGGTATGCTAAAGAGCGATCCTGACGAAACCAAAGCGACTACACCTAGTGAAGAGATTAATAATAACAAAAATAAAGCAAAAAATATTTCAAATAAGCTAAAAGCTACGCTTGGGAGTGCTTTTCAGATCTCTCAGCTGGTTTGTATGGTCCCCACGATTATGACGGGCGCTACTTTGATTGCGCAAGCTTACCAGCTTTACCAGGTAGCTAAGATTGCTATGCTCTTTATGTCTGGTGTCGATCAGGCGCGTGCGGGCGATGCGGCAAGTTCGCCAATCAATGCTCTTGGGCGTGCGCTTGTCGAACAGGGTTCCGAGACGCGCTATACGAGCACGGTTAGTGCGGATGCTGATTATGAGGAAGAGGGCGGCTATGGCTACTATAGCTACGATGTGGATGCATCATTTGACAGCAATGAGACTGTTGCCCATTCTGCAATTCAGTCGGAGGGCATGTCCAAGCTCTTTACCGGCGACCCGATTAGTGAGGCTGACGAATCAATTAAGTCATTTAATACAGAAAACGTTCTAAAAGGTAAACTCCAGGAAATTGAAGACGAGATTGAATCTAATCTTTGGATTCTTGGTGATCTTTTGGATGATTTTGATACGGCATCATTCTTGACTGATGAGGCCTTAAAATCTAGCACCTTTTATGCCTGCCAGGTTGCACGTATGTCGTTGGCGTATGCAATGTTGGGTTTTGATGTGGCGGCGCTGGTTGTCTCGGCCGAGGCGGCCGCAACTGGGGCGTCTGCCGGTTTTGCTAGTGGTGCTGGTCTTTGTGCTGCAACGGTTCTTTTTGCCGAAGTCGCGCCGGTTTGTGGGGCGATAGGTGGTATTATAGGCGGTATTGTTGGCTTTTTCGCTGGCGAGGGCAGTAAAGAAGCAATCAAAAAAGTAATAAAAATGGCGATTAGTTGGATAGGCTCACTTGTAGTGTCGTGGGCGGCATCTCATGTGGCAGGCTTCCTTGTGACGATGCTAGAACGCAATGCGGTCAACAAGTTCTTCGGTGAAGATCTTGGTAATGCAATAATGTCTGGCTCGCACGCCATTATGGCGGACAACCACCGGAGTAGTGGCGGTCTTCTGGCAGATAAAGAGGGATACATGGCGATGTTGATTCATCAAGATGTTGTTAATGCGGAAGAGGCTGAGAGCGATCGTCTCGCGCGTAGTCCTTTTGATATTACGTCACAGAATACCTTTGCGGGACAGCTGGCCGCTACGCTAACGCCAGTACTTTGGCAATCTGACTCGTTATTGGATACGGTTGGTAAATTTGGCAGTACGATTCGGAACTCTGCCAAGGTGTTCATGCCGACGGTGAGCGCCTATGATGCGGCACAGAAGGCAGATTATGCTAAGGACTGGACGGAGAATAACTGCGAAAACCTCGCTTCGATAGGTGTGGTTGGTGATGAATTCTGTAACCCGTATATTGTGACGGATTTTGACACGATGTTTACGGATGATTCTGAAGACGAAGAGATTGAAACGGCAAGAAATACGCCATATCAAATCATTCAGGCGGTAGGACAATCGAACTTTGCGGATAATATTGATGATACGGAAAATCCGAAAATCAGAGAAGGTTCTGAGCTTGCTGACTATATCATGTATTGTAGCGAGCGCGAATCTGCCTTTGGTTATGCGGATGAAAATATTGCTGGTAATTACGACATTCAGGAAAACGATGTTTGGGGTATGATTGATATTGTAAGCGATTTTCGTGACGCGCATAGTGGTGATGAGATATTGGGGCATTTTGGATGGATTGATGGCTCGAACTGTGTGATTCATAGAAATTTGGAGTATGCCAATGCTTTGAGCTATGACAAGATCAGGAACTTTTCGCGCTATATGGAGGATCAACGCCTTGCGGAGTCGATGGGTGTAATAGAAGAGTCTGCGGTCTCTGTCTTCCTAGACGAATATTACGAGAAGCATCCGAAAGATATGTCAACGAAGGCCGTCTTGGCGCGCATGTCTGGTATGACGGAGGAAACTTTTGATTCAATTATGGCGGGGATTGAAGTTGTAGATTTTATCGCGCATTACGATCCGACGGACTACTATCCGACTCCTGCGATTCATAAAGAAGAGCCTAACTATGCTATCGAGGACAGAGATTTTGTAAACGACGACGAAGTGATTGCAGTTATTTATGAAAGCGGTATTGGCTTGAGTTATCGGCAGCGTAACTTTGCTGTGGCGTAAACGCTGCGCAAAATATTATGCTTGTGCTATAATAAATACAAATGGCAGGAACGACTGGTGGATCTGCGGCCCTCCAAGGAGACGGGCCAAATAGAGCAATAACCTCTGGTGACACCTCGGGGGATAATCCTTCGCAGCCGAAAAGCTTTGGCTATCGACAGATTATGCAGAGCGTCAATAATAGTATGCGCTCGGATTTTACCGGCCAAGCTTTGACGCCAAACGGCGAATCTCCGAAAGAGCGCCGCAATAATATTGCGGCAAGTCTGCGTAATGCAGAGAACGATGCTGGTAATGCGGCCTCGACGAGTGCTCTCGATGCAAATTCCGGTGAAAAAGATGTTTCTAGTGATGCAGCGCAGACAGCCAGTGATTTTACGAACAAAGTTGGCCAAAAGGGTGGCAGCGAATCCGGTGAAAAAGGTGGTGGCGGCGGTAATGTAAAAAGTGGCTTTCTGAAGAAGAAAGGTCCACTTATGTCGATCATCATCTCGCTCCTTTTTGGTGGTGGCGGTATGTATATGACGCAGGCTTCCTTGCCGTTTACACTGTTGGATAAAATCAATGATACCTTCGACTCAATTAACATTAGTACAAATGTACGCTCTAAAGGCCTAATGCGGGCGCTTGCTAAGAATTCCGTTAATATTCCAGACACGAGTAAAGTTACGAAGAAGAATGTTTTTGGAAAAGAAAAGTTTGCACCTACCCGCAAGATGAAGAAAAAACTCGCTGCTAATGGGATTAGTTTTGGTAGTAAAAAGACTGGCGATGCTGGCAAGATGATTTTTACTAATGCTGACGGCGTTACTAAAAAAATGACAGTGGCTGAGTTTAAGACTGAGTTTGATGCTAATCCTGAATTTAGAAAGGCATATTCGAAAGGTACAAGGAATTGGAAGACCTCTATCGAGGAGTTTAAGGATGGTGTTTTTGATAAGCTATTGAAGCGTTTTAATATATCTAAAAACCGATTTGCGGACTATGACGCTAAGGATGACCCTGACGGCGAGAAGGGTATGAAAAAAATGGCGAGTGACGTTGATGCTTCGACGAATGGTGAAGATATCACTACTAGAACATCCAAAACGAAGCAGACAGAGGTTGAAACTGACGCTACAGATGCAGATGGTAACCCCATAAAGAAAACACAAACGGATATTGAAAACGATGCGCCTAAGACCGAAACTGGCGTAAAGGGGCAGAAGGCGAAGAGTGTTGCGGATAAGCTTGGCGCAGTAAAGGATGTCGTGGGTTCTTTGACTACTATCGGCTGTGGTATTACTAAGGCATATACGGCGCTAAAACTTATTTTGGCTGCGGCTCAACTTGCGCAGGTTGTTGCGGTTGCTCAGGAGATGTTTGAAGGTATTGATAAAGCACGCGCGGGTGATGCGGCGAGCTCGCCAATTAATGCTATTGGTCGTTCGCTTGTCGAACAGGCGTCAGAAACGAAAGAAACTGTTGATGAAGTAAGCATTGGTAGCGACAATGTAGATGTCACATACAAGGAAGAGACTACTGAGGCTCGTTCGGCTATTCAATCTGAGGGGCTTTCGAGTCTATTTACGGGCGATCCGATTGATGCTAATGACAAAAGTGTGGCTAGTTTTGTACCCAACAAGGCTGCACAGAATGCAATCGATGCGGTTGGCAATGATGTTACGTCTGCTTTGAGCTTCGGTAATGATAATATCAAGGCAATTGAGGACGCGATTCTTAAATTTGGAGGGAGCTCAATAGATCTTCTTTCTACATCAATTATGTCCTACAGAACCTGCTTGGTTATGGATTCTGTCATGGCGGCAATCGATTTGGGCATTGCCGTAGCATCGTTAGTTGAGTTTATTGCCGGTATTTTTACGGCTGGAACCACGTCGGTGGCGGCGGTCGTACAACAAACGGCTTGGGAATTGTTTAAGATAGCTATAAAAGCGGCGATTGGCATCGCAATATCCGCGCTAATTGGCTACCTCGCGCCAATTGTGGCAAATATCTTCGTGCGTAAACTAGCGACTGAATTTATGGGGGAAGACTTAGGGAATGCTGTTATGGATGGTGGTAGTGCATATCTTTCACGCAATCATCAGGGTGGAGGCGGTTTAATCGCGAACGAAGGTGGCTACATGGCTGCTTTAATACATCAAGATAAGGTCAACAGGGAGGAGGCTAAGACTGACCGTCTAGCGAGAAGTCCGTTTGACTATACTTCCGCGAATACTTTTGTCGGGCAATTAGCAGTAGCTTTAACGCCAATAGTGTTACAATCTGAATCTATTGGTGATGCTGCAGGTAACTTTGGTAAGGTTTTAGGTAACTCCATTAGGAGTCTTTTGCCGACAGCTAGCGCTATTTCGGTTCAGGACAAGGTTAATATTGCAAAACAACAAACAGCGGATAACTGCCCTGAGTTGACTTCAATGGGTGTAGTTGCGGACGCATATTGTAATCCATATGTTACGACTGATTTTACAACTATCGAGTTAGATAGTACGGTCGATAGCGATAATCCTGACGACTATGATCTAGAAAGTGATAATAATTCCCCATACAAGATTGTTGAAAGAGTTGCCGGGTTTAGTTCTGACAATTTCGAAGAGGGAACAAATATTGATGACGTGGCGAATCCAAAGATTAAGATGGATGCTCATAGTCCACTCGCGATGTTCATTACATACTGCGGCCAGCGTACTTCACCACTTGGTATTCCAGATCAGAATATTGCAAGTTCGATAGATCTTGATCAGCTCGATACGGTATCTGAAGGTGTAGTTGGTGCAATTCCGATTATTGGCGATGGTCTTTCGCTGCTCTCTAATGCGAGCGTCTTAAATAACTACGGCTACGTGTCTGGTGGAAACTGTGTCATGAATGATCAGGGTAATGCCGACTCTGAGAGAAGTGAGTCGGTTGGTGCCGATCCGGACTATGAAGAAATTAAAGTTTACTCTCGCTATGTCGAAGATCAACGTATGGCGGAGAGTATGGGTTTGGTAGAGAAGTCTGCGGTATCGATCTTCTTGGACGAGTATTATGAAAAGCATCCTTTAGACAACTCGCTTGAAGGTATCTTATCCCGCTTTAGTGGCCTTACTAAAGATAATGTTATCGCAATTGAGGATACTGTAGATTTCTACGACTTCTATCTTGCCTACGATCCGACCAACTACTATCCAACCCCTGCCGTACAAAAAGAAGATCCGAGCTATACAATCGAAGATAAAGATTTTGTTAATGACAACGGTATGCTCGCAATTATGCGCGCCTGTGAGACTGATCCGACCCGTCGCTTAAACGTTGCTGCTGCCTAAAAACTTCAAGCCGCTTGTGCTATTTACCTTTATGCCAAAATATGGTATAATATACTGATTATGGACTTCTGGGGACAATTTAAACCAGGTTTTACGATTTTAGCGCCCATGGAGGGCGTGACTGATATTGCTTTTCGTCAAGTTGTCGCCAAAGCAACCAGGCCAGATATCTTTTATACTGAGTTTACCAACGTAAATAGCTATGTTAGTGAGAAAGGTAGGCCAAATGCGCTCGAACGCCTTCGCTATGAAGAGACTGAGCGTCCGCTTGTTGCTCAGATTTGGGGTACGCAGCCCGAGATGTTTTTGGAGACCGCTCAAGGCCTGAAACAGCTCGGTTTTCAAGCAGTAGATATCAATATGGGTTGCCCAGATCGTCATGTGGTAGCGACTGGTGGTGGCTCAGGCTTGATTCGTACACCTGCGCGTGCGGTGGAAATTATTCGCTCAACTAAAATGGCTGGTCTTGCCACTTCGGTAAAAACCCGCCTCGGCTATACTTATGTTGAGGAATGGAAAGATTGGCTCTCGACAATCTTGAATGAGCATCCAGACGCCTTAACGGTGCATTTTCGCACGAAGAAAGAGATGTCTAAAGTGGCGGCGCATTACGAATTAATCCCTGACGTAATTAAATTGCGCGACAAATTGTCACCAAAAACTAAACTGGTTATTAACGGCGACCTCGAAAGGCCTGCCGACGGCCAGAAGTTTATCGAAATGGGTGCCGACGGTTTAATGATTGGCCGCGGTGTATTCCATAATCCTTTTTGCTTCGAGAAAGAACCTCGCGAGCATACACGTGAGGAGCTGATTGAGTTAATGAAATATCATTTGGATCTGTATGAAAAATACAATATTACGCCGTACGATCCGCTTAAGCATTTCTATAAAATCTACATCAACAACTTCCCAGGCGCTTCGGATATTCGCGAGAAGCTCATGCAGACTAAGAGTATTCTAGAGGCTCGTGAGGTTTTGTCCTCGCTGTAATAATTAATAAGCGAGGCATTTGCTTCTCGCTATAAGTGGGACAAGTATTAAATCTAAACCAAAGTGATATAATAGCCTAAAATGAGTAAACTTAAAGTTGTGGTTTATACCACGCCAAGTTGTGTTTATTGCCATGCTCTGATGGCCTGGCTTGAAGAAAGCGATATAGATTTTGTAGAACAAGATCTTTCTGATGAGGCTATCCGTGAAAAGGCAATAAAAAAGCTAGGCTATGAACCGAGCTCTGTTCCGCTCACGGTTATTGGTGATAAAGAAATTGCGGGCTTCAATCGTCCGGCAATCAAGAAAGCGTTGAAACGTCTAGAAAAAAATGGCTAAAACTCCAATAATTTTAATCCATGGTCTCCGTGGCGACCATTATGGTCTAGCGGAAATTGCTGAAGCGCTCGAAAAAAGAGGTTATAAAGTCTACAATCCAGACCTACCTGGTTACGGCGATGAGGTCGCGCTTGAGGATCAGAGTCTCCGTGGCTATGCCGAGTGGCTAAAGGCTTATATAGGATCATTGAAACTCAAACAACCGCCAGTGCTCGTAGGGCATTCAATGGGTTCTATTGTGACTTCGCATTTTTTGCGCATGTACCCAAATAAGACTGATCCGCGCGCTGTGTTTCTTTCGCCGATCATTCGTACGCCTAGCGGTCAAAAACGTAGCAACTTTTCTGCGGCTGTACTTTGCGGTTTTCTAAAAATCCTTTCTGGTCACGCTCGTTATGTTCTCTTGCGTAGTAAACTCGCCTCTTTTATCGTTTCGCGTGCCTTAAGTTATGACCATCGCCGTCAAAAATATATCGACCGGATGCACTTTGAGCATTGTGGTAACTTTACTTCAACAATCTCGGTTGTAAACGATATTCGCCTCTCGATGCATGAGCAAACCGTCTTGCCTACAAAGGGAAGAGTGCTCTATCTTATGGGCGACCATGATCGTCTTTCGAAGGTGCGAAACGTACAGGCTCGCATTGCGGATAGTGAACGTGCGACTCTGCAAGTTATCGAGAAAAAAGGGCACCTCATTAACTATGAGTGTCCACAAAAAGTCGCTCACTATATTGACGATTATCTTGAATCTTAGCCTTTATGGCGCTCGACAACATCTTTGTAGATTGCCTCAAAGCGCGTTAAAGTGTAGCTAATATCGTGTTTTTTGATATTTTCGAGCGCGTTCTTTGAGAACTTTTGACGAGTTGTGGGATTTTTTAGTACGCGTACGATTGCGCGCGAAACCGCTGTTGGGTCATCGACCGGACAAAGGTAGCCAGTTTTGTTATTTTTTACAAGCTCTGGGAGTGCGCCGGCCTGTACTGATACTACCGGCAAGCCGCTTGCCATTGCTTCCATTACGACAATGCTTTGTGTCTCGGTTTTTGAAGTAATTGCGAATACTTTACCTGTTCGGTAAATCATTGGTAAATCATTCCCTACAATACGACCAAGAAAATGTGTGCGTTTTTCGATGCCGAGCTTCTCGGAGAGTTTTTCCAGCTCATTGCGTGAAGCGCCGTCACCGACTACCACTAAATGTGCATCCGGGCACTTCAGTAGAGTTAGATTGAAAGCTTTTACTAGGATTTCCAGACTCTTTTCAGGATCTACGCGCCCCACATACAAAACAATAGGCTTGTTTTTTGGAATACCGTAGCGCTCATAAATCTCCGCAGGAGCTTTGCCGGGTGTAAATCGCGATAAATCGATACCATTGCTCAACGCCTCGACTGGCACTTTGAACTTCTTGTGTCGCTTCGGCAATAAATCTGAAACAGCTTGTTCGGTCGGCATTGTGCCATATTCACTACGCTTCAAAAAACTCACAAAGTATTTGTTCATTACAACGTTGATTGGTTTTTTGGCAAAACGCGGCAAAGGCAATTGCTGTGTGAGATTGTCTGGGTAGGCATGATCGGTCGAAACTAGGGGTACGTTGCGCTTTTTGGCATAGCGGAACACCGAGAGTGCGAGCGGTCCAGGCGTCTGATCGTGAATAATATCCGGATCAAAACCGTCCAAAAAATGCTTGATCTCGCTACCACTATTAAGCGAAACGTGGAGACCGTTACGGTAGAGCATTTGTGGCATTTTGATGCCTAAAAACTCTTTAGCTTCTGGAACGTCGTTAATTTGATCAGGGTAGAAATAAATTTTATGAGAGCTCAAACGTACAACGCGAAAACCGTATTCTTTGTCGCGCTCGATTTCGTAGTCGCCAGAGATGCTTGGCGCCAAAACTACTACGTCGTGACCCCGCTGATGAAGTCCGGCGGCTAGATTACGTGTAAATTGTGCTACGCCGTTTATCATTGGGTAGTATAAATCTGTCGAGATAGCAATTTTCATCATCTTTATTTTATCAGGAATCTTGTTAAAATTACTGTAATATGTCGATACCGCGGAAGATTCACTATGTTTGGCTTGGCGATCAGCCGCTCCCGCCAAAAGACGAGGAATATATTAAGGAATGGCAAAGGCTCAACCCAGACTTTGAGATTCGCCGTTGGACTGAGAAAGATATCGATTTAAAGAAATACCCACTCGTCAAAAAGGCGCTTGACGAAAAACAGTGGGCCTTCGCGGCGGATATTATTCGCATGTATGCGGTCTACAAAGAAGGGGGCATTTATCTAGATACAGATATTGAACTCGTGAAGCCACTCGAAAGTCTTCTAAAATACAAAGCGTTCGCTTGTTTTGAGTCAAACTTTTGGTTTACAACTGCGGTTTTTGGCGCAGAAAAACACTCCCCTTGGATTGGCAAGATTTTAAAACGTTACGAACTGGGTAATGTGAAACAAAAAATCAACACGAATACCTACCTTAAAACCGTTCATAGCTCCTCGGTATATGCAAAGGATTATTACGATTTACAGCTCGATGGTAAGAAACGGGTTTACAATGATGAATTTTTGACGCTCTCCTCAGATTATTTTTGCCCGAAACACTACATGACGGGCGAGATGCATCGGACAAAAAATACTATGGCAATTCATCACTATGCTTCGACTTGGCATTCGCTCAGCGAGCGCATTAAAAATGTTTGCTTGCGGGGAGTTTACGGGCTGCTTGGCGCAAGGGGCTTTGCCTTTCTTGAAAAGAATTTTAACAAGAGCATGGAGCGCAAGATTCGTAAAGAGCTTCCTTAGTGAGTCATGCTATAATAACAGATATGAAAAAGGTTAAGAATCCAGCGACTGTGGTTGTGAATCGACGTGCGCATTATGACTACCAACTCGGCGAAAAGCTCGAGGTTGGCATGGTTTTGACGGGTGCGCAGGTTCGCTTGATTCGCGACCACCACGCTCAGCTCAAGGGCACTTATGTTACGATTCGCAATCACGAGCTGTGGCTGCTTGGCCTTACGCTTGGTTCGGATACAGTTGAAAGGATTAAACTACTTGCTACAAAGAAGCAAATCGCTAGTCTTGAGCGCGAAAAGCAGGCTGGTGCTACAATCGTTCCGGTCGAGCTTCATCCGCTCAAGCGTCATATTAAGCTTATTATTGCGCCAGGTAAGGGTAAGAAAGAGTTCGATAAACGCCAAACTATTAAGGGGCGGGATCTAGATCGCGAAAGCAAACGCTACTAAAACTATCGCTACTTAAGCTCAGCTAGCAAACTTGGGTTAGTGGCAATTTCTGCAATCGTAAGGTTATTAATCCTGTAATTATCTGGTCTTACAAAGGCGTCTATAGCCATTGTTAGGATTTTTTCTTTCGTGTCTTCGACAATATCGGCATATTGGAGAAAATCTTCTGTTGACCAATCGGCGCATTCTTCGTCGATGTCGATAAGCCATTTCTGTAATGTGGAGTGCTTTTTGGAATGTAATTTTAGTGCCGATAATCCCGAGATGCATACTGGGCCAGAGTTATGGTCTAGAAAGGCGTAACAAACTCTGGTTTTATCTTCGTCGCTTAGAACATTGAAACTCTCGAAAGCACTGAGCGTCTCGTTGGCTTTTGCGTAGTTGAAAGCTCCGCCAAGCACAGTCAGGGCGAAATCTCCAGACATCACGGAATTTGTGTTGCTGAGAATTTTGTACTGGCGACCACGGAGCTCTGGATAAGGCTCTCCCTCTTGATACTGTAGCTCGTCTAGCAGTGCAAACATGAGCATTTCCTCGAGCTTCTTGGCGTAAATGAGATTGTTTTCCTTTTCGAACTCTTTCGAGACGCCTTTTGTCGAATAATCTTTGTTGTTATTTATGAGTAGGCCGTAGATTGTTCTGGCGGTTCGGCCGTTTCCGTCACGAAACAGGTGCAATAAGACTAAAGTATAATAGGCTGCGGACGCACGATATTTTGGCTCCCTGATTTTTGGCAAAGAATCAAGCATGTATGCAAGGACTTTGCCTTGAGTTTCTTTCTTTGGCGCTAATAGGGGAGGCGCCTGCATGCGAGTGTTTCCAGTCTTAGGAACATGGAAACCGCGCTTCTCGTCTGGAATGTCGCGAATCTTTTGATTAATGTCGATTAGCTGTTCGATTGTGATAATTGTGCCTTGACTCATGAAGATAGTATAAGCGTGAGTTGACATTTTGGAAATATATGTTGCCCCAAACAGAAATTAATAACATATCCTATCTAGGCGTATAGGGATACCGCCCCAGGTAAAATATGTTATAATATATGATTATGAGAACATTAGCGAAAGAATTAAACAGCAAATCCGGAAAAGTTAACTTGGCCGGCTGGGTAAATTCTCGCCGTGACCACGGTGGTCTTATTTTTATTGACCTTCGTGACCATACTGGAATTATTCAGCTTGTCGTCGATCCGAATACCGCTAATGCGTTCAAGCTTGCAGAAACTCTTCGTGACGAATTCGTTATTAAGGCTACAGGTACAGTGCGCAAACGCGGTGCCGGCCTCGAGAATCCAAACATCCCAACTGGCGATATCGAAGTTGTCGTCGAAGATATGGAGCTCCTAAACCGCTCGGAGCCTCTTCCAGTTTCTACTCACGACGAAGGTGTTGAAGCTGGCGAGGAAATCCGCCTCAAGTATCGTTATCTCGATATGCGTCGCCCAAAAATGCAGAATCGCTTGATTCGCCGCTCTGAATACTACCGCTTCATGCGCGATTATATGCACGAGCACGAATTTATTGAGGTGACTACCCCAATTTTGGCAAACTCTAGCCCAGAAGGCGCACGCGACTTCCTAATTCCATCCCGCCTCCGCTCTGGCATGTTCTATGCTTTGCCGCAGGCCCCACAGCAGTTCAAGCAGCTCCTTATGGTTGGCGGCATTCCACGCTACTATCAGATTGCAGCCTGTTTCCGCGATGAGGACCCACGTGCTGACCGTCTCTATGGTGAGTTCTATCAGCTCGACTGCGAAATGTCCTTTGTCGATGATGGCGAAACCGTCCGTAAGGAAATGGAGCCACTTATCAAAGGTCTCGTCAAAGATTTTGCCGGCAAGAAACTCCTCAGCGAGGATATCCCTCGCATTCCTTACCAGGAATCAATGGAGAAATACGGCGTAGACAAGCCTGACCTTCGCTATGGTATGGAACTTATCGACCTTACCGAAGATATGAAAAACACTGAGTTTAGCGTCTTTGCTAAGGCTAAGTGCGTTAAGGCTATCTGTGTTAAGGGTGGTGCTGACCTTACCCGTTCGCAAATCGATAACTTTACAGATAAGGCACGCAAGCTTGGTGCTGGCGGTCTTGCCTATATTACCTACACAAAGGAAGGCGCAAAGTCTCCAATCGCTAAATTCTTGAGCGAGAAAGAGCTTGAAGCTATCAAGAAAAAGACTGGCGCTAAAGAAGGCGATACTGTCTTCTTCGGCGCAGACAAGCGTGAAAAGGTTAACAAGGTTCTCGGCCAGCTCCGTATTGCCTTTGCTGACCACTTCGGCCTCAAAGATCCAAACGTTGTTGCACTTTGCTGGATTGTCGACTTCCCATTCTACGAGTGGGATGAGGGCTCGGATAAGCTCGACTTCGGTCACAACCCATTCTCGATGCCAAAGGGTGGTCTCAAGACTCTCGAAGCCGCTAAGACTAAGGAAGAGAAGCTCGCGATTGTTGCTGACCAGTACGATATGGTCATGAACGGTTACGAAATCTGCTCTGGCGCAGTCCGCAACCACAACCCAGAAATCATGTACAAGGTCTTCGGTATCCTTGGTTACGACAAGAAATATGTCGAAGAACGCTTTGGTGGCATGCTCAACGCCTTCAAGTTTGGTGCTCCACCACACGCTGGTTGTGCCTATGGTATCGACCGCATGTTCATGGTTCTCGAGGATGTCGAAAACATTCGCGAAATCGTTGCCTTCCCTAAGAACGGTAACGGTGTCGATCTCATGATGTCTTCTCCCTCGGTTGTTGACGAATATCAGCTTGATGACCTTCATATTAAGGTCGTCGAAGAAGAAAAGATTGATCTCAAATAATCAAATGATGCACCGCCCGAAAAGCGGTGTATTTTTGTGTTAAAATCATCTTATGAAAGCAAAAAGATGGCTCAGTTTTTCTTTAGCGCTGCTTATGGCATTTTTGTCCGTAACGACTTCTTTTGCGGATGATGAGACTGTCTCGTACGAAACCCTTAGCGATATCTCACAGAACTGCTCTAGTATTAAGCTTCAGCTTGAGCGTACGCAGAAAGAGGATGCTCGCCTGCGCGTGTATCTCGGTACACAGTACGAAACTGTTTCTACGAACATGATGCAAAACTTAAACCTGCGTCTCGTGCGCAATAATCTCGCTAATGCCGACCTTTCGATTCAGCAAACTAGTTTCTTTTCGGAGCGCGAGCGTTTCAAGGCGGACTTTATTGGTTATTCTCAGGAAATGGACAAACTAATAAATGTTGATTGTCGCGCTAAGCCGGACAAATTCTATGAACAACTGCAGCTGACGCGTAAAAAGCGCCAAGATGTCTATGATAGTACTTATCGTCTGCGCGAACTTGTACAAAAGCACTATAAAGCTGTTAACGCCTATAAAGACGAACTTTACAATAAACCCGGTACGGAAGGGGAGGGTCAATAATGGCAAGCGATGATGAACCATTTTTGAAGCCGGGTGGCCGCAACCTTCTCCTGCTTTGTTTGGCAGGGGTTGTAATGGCGTTTGTTTCTACAGGCATTAGTCTTGCAATCTATAAGGGCACTGGCGATATTTATCTCGACCGTTCGCGTCCAGGCTTTATTTCGGATGACGAGACGCATGATGTGACTAGCGAAGTAAAAGAAAACTTTTCGAGTGATGGCGAAATAACAAAAGATGATCTCGATGAATATGCCAAAGAAATCAACGAGATTTATGAAAGACTAGAGTCTTCGAAAGATGCTTTCTCGGAAAAAGCTCTCTCGGGCGAAACCCTTGGCATAGACGAATAAAATATCCCCCGTAATGGGGGATATTTTAAGCTTGAAATACTTTTCGATACCATGCGTCGGCGGGACCAGCTGTCATAAGGATGATTAGCCAACCGTCTTCATGTAGAGCTTTGAGTTTTTTTGCGAAATCGTCAGTTAGTTCGGCTGACTCAGCAGATTTGGCGTTGTTGAGCCCAGCGATGAATTGTTCTGGTGTAATGATTTCTAGATTCGGATCCTCGCGTGTGAGATAGGTTGGTAGCCAATAAATTTTATCGGCCGCCTCGAAAGCGTCGCGATATGAATCTCTAATTTCGTGCTGGCGGACATTCTGATGTGGTTCATAGATTGCCACAACGCCTTTGTAATTGTCGCGCTCTTTGAGCTCGCGTGCCATTTCGAGAGTGGCTTTGATTTCGACCGGGTGATGACCATAATCGCTATAAACGCCGTCTATAATGCGCTCAAAGCGGCGACCTGTGCTAGGGAAGTTGTTTAGAATTGAGACTAGCTGATTTTTGTCTGTCTCCGGCATGGCGGTAAGAATGGTTTGTGCAGCGAGGCTGGCGTCGAAGCGCCTTAGCTCGCCAATAAGCTTAATTTCGGGCATAATTGTTGTATTCTTTACAACATTCTCGCACTGTGATTCAAATTGCGCAAAGGCTTGTTTGTAATCTTCTTCAGTAGGATAAATATCCGGATGATCGTAATCTACCGCCGTAATTGTACCAATAAAAGGATGGTAAGCTAAGAAGTTGCGATCGTATTCGTCAGCCTCATAAATAAAGAATTCGCTTTTCGGATCGTATTTGCCACCCTCGCCCCAAGGCAAAGTCGTGCCAACGAGGTAACTGACTGGGATATCAAGCTGTTCGAAAGCCCATACGAGCATCGAGGTAGTCGTGGTCTTGCCATGTGTGCCGGCAACCGCTATCATTTTTAAGCCTTTTTTGCGCACGAGTTCAGCGAGAAACTCATCGCGTTTACTACAACGGAGCCCGAGTTTTTTAGCGAGAGTAAGCTCCTCGTGATCTGCTGGGAGAGCAGAAGTATAGACAAACCAATCTATTGCGCCTTCGTCTTGGCACTTTTGTAAGAATTTACCATCTTGTTCACCGTAGGAAACCGCAACGTCGCGCTTATCTAGTTCGTCAGCAATGGCGCCATGGGATAAATCTGAGCCGCAAATCTCGTAACCGGCGTCTTGTGCGAGCTCGGCAAGGGGTCCAATACCCGTGCCGCTAATACCCGAAAAATAAACCTTCATATTTAAGATTATATCATCAGGGGTATATTTTGTGGCTTGAGAAGCTTGGATGATACTTATGCTATAATTGACTAAAGCTATGGGTGGTAGTAAAAAGAAAGCAAAGCTGAAAAGTGTGCTTGCGAAAATCTTCCGCATTCGGAATTGGAAGCTTCTTTTGATTGTACTTCTGCTATGTTTTTGGGCGGCTACACTCTTACGTATCGACCATATTAAGATGACCGAGCTTCGCGCGGCGGTCTTAGCGGCGGATGAGGCTGAGGATGATGTAGCAATCGCGAGTTCTCTGACCGAGTTGCAACGCTTTACTGCTAAACACATTATCTTTAACGTGGTCGAAGAAAACGGCGTGCGTCGGGTAGTGTTTGGTACGGGACCATTCTATCTCGAACATCAATACATGCGTGCGGCAAATGCGGCAATTGCTGCTGCGAAAGAGCAAATCGATCAGGGTTCGACCGAGAATCCAAACGGCAATATCTTTGCAAAAGTAGCTGAATACTGTGATGCTTGGGGTTTACAAAACGGTTTTGATTTTCCTTCGCAGCCCTATCTAGATTGTTGGGTAAACAAGTTAGCGGAATATCCAGCCAGTGAAACGATGGGTACGACCGAAGCGGTCAAAGTGCCTTCGACCTCGCTTTTTCGCTACGATTATGCTTCGCCTCTGTGGTATCCTTGTGCATCGGGGATTATAATTCTAATAATCCTTATCCTTTCTCTGGTAATTATCGTTAGATTCTTTATCTGGCTCGGTATTCGTATAGCCATAATCTTTATAAAATAAGAAAAAATTAAACAAAAGCGATTTCACCCCTTGACATCACCTTATGAGGGGTCATAAGATAAAGATACAAACTAATGGAGGAAAGCTAAGAAATGGCTTACAAACATACTAACTCAAAGGGTGTAACCTACTACCTACACAAGTCCGAAGTTACTTTGCGCGGTGGCAAGCCTCAGACAATCTACTTCTTTACGAAGACTGAAAAGAATGAAAAAGGTACTCCATGTGATCTTCCAGAAGATCGCGAAGTCAACGAAAACCCACGCAATGGTTTCTTGACTGTTTCTCGCAAGAAATAATCTAAGGGCGTTTTAATACTGCTATCCCCAGCTAGTCTGGGGATTTTTGGTGATAAAATACAATTAATGTCTAACCCAACAAAACGCCAGCAATTGTTACTAGATTTTATTGAGCAGTTCTCGGACGAGAATAACTTTTCGCCATCTTATCGTGAAATCGCGACTGCGTTGGGGCTAAGTTCTGTGGCTTCCGTGGCGCAACATATTGATAACTGTGTGGCGGCCGGCTTTTTAATTAAGGTGCCACATGCCGCGCGTTCGCTCCGCGTAGTGCGCAGTAGTGCCTATCAGGAAACGCAAAGGCTTTTCAAAAGTCACATTAAAGCGCTCGAGGATCGTCTTGAACTTGCTAAGGCGGGCGAAGATGATGGCGAAACGGATATGATTGCAATTAAAGATGATCTTGTGACTTTAAGGGCCGCCGCGAAAATCCTAAAACTCGAAATCTAGACTGGCTAAAGTTGATTGCTTAAGGTAAATATTATATAATTACTCTAATGAAAAGAGAACCGGGCTTTATCTATCGCCTGTTTTTATTGATTGGTGACGCAATGGCAATTATTGTGTCCTTCGCTTTTTCGTATTATTTTCGCGTCCACTTTGATCCGCGCCCCTATGTCTTCGAGGCGAATAGCTGGAACTTCTTCGTTTCTATCGTTGTTCTTATGCCGATTTGGCTCATTATTCTGATAAGCCTTGGTTTATATAAACGTGCTATAGTAGAAAATCGCCTAGTCACAATTTGGCGTCTTTTTATTGCGTCATTAATCAATACTATGGCTTTAATTAGCTATGATTTCTTTGCAACGGCAATTACTTCGCGTGATAGTCTTTTCCCGGTAAAGGTTATTGCGCTCTATGCGATCCCGTTCTGTTTTGTCGCATTGCTCTTGACGCGTGCGGCAATAAATCTGGTTTTTCGTCTGATTCGTTATGCAAAACGTGGCTTGATTCGCGTCGTTATTGCTGGCGATGGCGACAATGTGCGTCAGTTAATTCTAGGCATTTCTCCAGATACCGGCTTTAAAGTTTGCGGGGTAGTTGCGGACGATGAATTTGTGCCGGAAGATTGGGGAGGTCATCGTTATGATTCTCTCGAGGAAGCTGCCAAGCGCCTCCATCCTGATGCGATTATTTATGCTGCGGAAGATGGTCTCGAGGAGGCAAACTCGCTCGCAGTTAATCATCACGCCCTCTTTTATTATTCGCCGCCAGAAAGCTCAATTATCGCACTCTCGGGTAATGTTGAATTTATTGCTGGCGTGCCGGTCTTCCGTGTTCGTGCGACGCCTCTTACTGGTGCTGCGCAGTTCTACAAACGTATTATTGATATTGTTGTAAGTTTTGTGCTAATTATATTTACTTCGCCAATTATGCTCATCATCTTCTTATTACAGAAGATAATTGAGCCAAAGTCTCCAGCAATTTACAAAGACATTCGCCTTACGCGCTTTAATCGCGAATTTCCGCTCCTAAAATTCCGTTCGATTCGCCAAGCTTACAGTGGCCTTACGCCAGAGCAGGCCTTTGAAAAAATGGGTCGCCCAGAATTGATTGAAAAATATCGCAAATCTGGCGATCAGATTGACAATGATCCGCGCTATACAAAGTTCGGTAAGTTCTTGCGCGCTACGTCGCTCGACGAACTGCCACAATTATTTAATGTTCTATTCGGTGATATTTCCTTGATTGGCCCGCGCGCTTTGCAGCCTTGCGAGCTTGAAAACTACGGTGATAGAGGCTTGCTTCTCTCGATTAAGTCTGGCGTGACAGGGCTTGCGCAGGTCAGCGGTCGCCGCGACATTTCCTTTAATGAACGCCGCGCTTTGGATATTTACTATATTCAAAACTGGACGCCACTCCTTGACTTGTCGATCTTTATTCGGACGATTGCTGTAATACTTAAGCGTAGTGGAGCAAAATAATGACTATTTCATATGTTATTCCAGTTTATAACGAGGAAAAGGGCTTCAAAAAATTCTTCGATAAGCTTTTGATGCCAGAAATTAAGAAAACCAAGCTTGACTATGAAGTTATTCTGGTAAATGACGGCAGCTCAGATAAGAGTCTAGAAATACTTCAAAAAATTGCCGAAACAGACAAGCATGTAAAAGTGATCAGCTTTTCGCGTAATTTTGGTAAAGAGGTTTCGCTTACGGCGGGCGTTCGTGAAGCAACTGGCGACGCGATAATAACGATAGATGCTGATGGTCAGCAACCGCCAGCTCTCATTCATGAGTTTATTGAAAAATGGCAAGAAAAAGACGTCGATATTGTGATTGGTGTACGTGGTAAATACGAAAAGCATGGTCTCATCGCCAAGCTTGGTTCAAAGCTCTTCTATAAGATGCTCGGCATGATGGGCGTCAAAGATACGGTGCCGGGCAGCACGGATTTTCGTCTGCTTGACCGTGCTTTCGTAGATGAGTTCAATAAACTAACCGAGCATGATCGTATTACTCGTGGCTTAATGGACTGGATGGGTTTCAAAAAGGTTTATATTGACTATATTTATGGTAATCGTCTTGCTGGTAAACCGAGTTATAATTTCAAAAAACTCTTCCGCCTTGCTGTGGATAGCTTTGTATCTTTAAGCACGACGCCGCTTGTAGTCTTTATGTGGCTCGGTTTAATTATTACGCTTGGTAGTGGCGTGATTGGTCTTTTTGATCTCATTGAAGAAGAGTTGCTAGGTGATCCGCTAGGCTTAGGCTGGAATAGTATGGTTCGGATTTGTATCTTTATTACTTTTCTTGTGGGGCTTGTTCTTATATCGCAGGGTATTACTTCACTTTATATCTCGCATATCTACTCTGAGGCACAAAACCGCCCACTTTATATCATCGATAAAAAACGTTCGCGTAACCTCAAAAAGAAAGATAAATAGATGAAAACAGACAAACGTCACCGCATTATTGTGCGTGCGGGTATTATTGGTATTATTTTTAACCTATTCTTGGCTATCATAAAGGTAGTTGCAGGCTTTTTGGCGGGCTCGATTGCGATTATTGCGGATGCGGCGAATAGCTTGAGTGATTGTTTATCTTCGATTGTTACAATTGCAACTTCTTATTTTGCGCGCCGTGCGCCAGATAAAAAGCATCCGCTCGGTCATGGCCGTAGTGAATATATGGGTACCTTAGTTGTAGGTGGGATTATTGGTTGTATTGGTATTACGGCTGGTATTGAAGCAGTTAAGAAAATCATCGCGCCAACCGATCCTGAATACAGCACGGTGACCTTAATTGTGGTGATTTGTGCGATTTTTACTAAGATTTTTCTCTCACTCTATACGCTTGCGGCGGGCAAAAAGGCTAAGTCTGATACGCTGATCGCTTCTGGTAAGGATGCTCTCTCTGACGTTTTGATTTCGAGTTCTACGCTTCTGGCAATTGCGGTCTATTATTTCCTCGGGTTGAATATAGAGCCGTATCTCGCGCTCTTGATTAGCCTTCTGATTATTCGTACCGGCTACGGGATTATTCGCGAGACGACTAGTCAGCTTCTTGGTGAACGTGCCGATCACGATATTGTGAAACGTATTCGTGATACGATCGATGCTGTCGAGAATGTCGAGGGTGCTTATGATCTCGTTTTGCATGATTATGGTCCAACCACGATTATTGCTTCTGTGAATATTGAAGTGCCTTGTACGATGACGGCGCCAGAGCTAGATGATCTGTCGCGCGAGATTCGTCGCAAAGTCTATCAAAAACACCATGTTGTAATGAGTTCAGTTGGTATCTATTCGATTAATACGAAAGACGCCGAAACGCGTGATCTATATCATCAGATGCAGGCTTTATTGGAAAATTATCCAGAAGTTATTGAGTTGCATGGTTTTCATCTCGATAAAAGCGACAAAACTATTAGCTGTGATATTATTATCGATTTCTCAGCTAAGAATCGCCAAGTGCTTTTTGAAGAAATTAAAAAGACGGCAGAAGAGAAGTTCTCTGGCTATCAGCTCGAGATGGTGCTCGACGCCGATTTGGTAGATTAGCTATTCAGGATTGTTTGCCAGCTGAGCGTGGCGCATTTCACGCGGGCTGGCATTTTGCTAGCACCCTCAAGAGCGCATATATCCCCGGAAAGAGCCGAAAAGTCTCCGCTATGTACGGCGGATAAAAAACTTTCGCAAAATGCCTTAGCTTCGTCTAGAGATTTACCTAGAATCTTGTCGAGTAGAATATCTGTTGAAGCTTTTGAGACAGCGCATCCATTACCCTTAAAGCTAGCCTCAGTGATAATTTTATCTTTTAACTTGAGTCGTATTTCAAACTTATCACCGCAACTGGCATTTACTGCTTGTAAAACAAGGTCTGGGTTTTTGAGCTCGTTAAAATATTGCGGATGCGCATTGTGGTCTAAGATTACCTCATCATAGAAATTATGCATAGCCCATCCTTTGACGTATGGTTGCTAGTTTTTTTGCGAGATACTCAATATCTTCTTCGGTATTATGCACTCCAAGGCTGACACGCGTGACCGGTCCGATCTCTTCCAGTAATGGTTGCGCGCAATGATATCCGGCACGTACGCAAATGCCGTCGCTCGCTAGAATTTGTGCTACATCATGAGGATGTATATCTTCGAGTTGAAAGCTAACAATCGGTCCCTCGGGCTCGCCAATTAACTTGAGGTAGGGATTATTTGCGAGGATGACTTTAAGAGTCTTAGAAAGAGGTTCTAAATCAATACCTTTCATAAAATCTATGGCCGCTCCAAGCGAAACGATGCCGCCCAGATTGATTGTTCCGGCCTCAAAGCGATAAGGCAGCTCTGCGAGCTGAATATTGTTAATATTTAGCACATCTTCAACCATTTCGCCGCCATAGAGTTGAGGCTGCATTTTTTCAAGTAGTTCCTGTCGTCCGTAAAGCACGCCAATCCCCATTTCGGCATACATTTTATGGCCAGAGAAAGCGGCGAAATCTATTCCGCTTTTGTCTAGGTCTAATCTTTGGTGTGCAACTGCCTGGGCACAGTCGGCGACTATGATAAGTTCATGCTCTTTGGCAATCTTGACGAGTTTTTCGAAGTTCTTAGTGCGTCCAATTACGTTGGAATCTGGTGTTAAAACAAGCACCTTACTTTTTGATGAGATGAGCTTTTTGAAGTCTTCTGGACGAATTTCGCCGGTCTCGAGCGAGCAGGGCAGGATTTTGATTTTAGCTCCAGTTTCCCGCCAAGGCAATAAACTACTATGATGTTCAAGTTGCGAGATGATCACTTCGTCGTCAGCTTTTAAAAAACTTTTTGCAATACTCTGGGCTAGAATATTGAGTCCTTCGGTTGCGCCGTGTGTAAATATGCACTCTGTGATATATTTTGCGCCAATAAACTTACGGACTTTTTCGCGGATTCCCTCGCAAATTTTGTCAGCGTTAAGGGCGAGCGGATAAAAACCACGACGAGTGTTGGCGTTGTCTTGACTGTAATAATCTGAAACTGCCTTAATAACTGAAGCTGGTTTCAGGGTTGTGGCGGCGCTATCAAAATAATAAAAATTGCCTTTTTTTCTCTGAAAATCAAGTTCTGGGAAGGATTCTTTCATTTGAGTGCCTCTTCTATCTCTTGTATTATAGCCTCATTTTTGCAAAGTTTCGCCACGCGCAGAATCTGCTCGCGACTGATAATTCGCTTGACGCTTTCTGGATTTACTCCGCGCGCACGGAGATAATCGATGGTCTCTGGGTCGAGATGTCCACTACTAAAATTATGCTCTCCATGCATATTTTCTTCGGCGCAGAGAATGATTGGCTTGGCGACATTTTGCGTCTCGTTGCTCAGTAGGGTGACTTTTTCTGCCTCATATCCTTCGGCGTTGGTCGCTCCGACTTTGAAATCTATTGTTTCGGAACTTATTTTCTTTGCCTTATCGTCGAGTGTTCCAACTAGCTCAAAGTGACTCTTTGAATTCCTGCCTAGCTGTATCGTTGTATAGCCAAAATTTAGCTCTTGTTCATAACGTAACGCAAAAGCCCCATTAAAGACTAATTCTGAGTTCTCATCCTGCTCGAAATGAAACTTAAAACTTCCGCTATTTAAAATTATGCACTGGATGGATATTTTTGCATTATTCTTAAGCTTAAAGCTCAAATCCGTTGTAGTGTCCTGATTAGAATATATCACCAAATGCATTTTTTGCCCTGGTTCTATTACGAAAGAATCTTTCAGGGTCTTCTCTGGGCGAAGGATTTTCATAGATTCTTCTCCATTGAAAGTTTAAGGTAGTTATTCATCTCGACGGCGTATTCGACTGGCAATTCTTTGGTTATATTAGCGGTGAAACCTTGTACGATTAGGCTTTTTGCGGCGTCTTCGGAAAGTCCGCGCGTGCGAAGATAGTTTATCTGTTCCTCAGAAATCTTGCCTACGCTTGCCTCGTGAGCGACATCGGCATTCTTAGCGCGTATGTTAAAAACTGGAATCGTATCAGTTCTGGATTGACTATCGCAGATGAGGGATTTGCAGTCCATAAAAACTCGGCTGTTGTTGGCATTTTTTAAAACTTTAACAAGGCTTCGAAAAGTGTTTTTGCCGCCATTTTTAGCGATGGATTTGGAGTTTAAAAGCGCGTAGCAATCTGGTGCTGAAATGACGACTTTTGCTCCCGTATCCAAATCTTGGTCAGAGCCGGCCAGGCTTACTCCGGTGTATTCCATGCCGGCGCCGCGACCATTTAATATTCCCATCGGATAGAGCATGGAAACCCGTGAGCCGAACGACCCAGAAACCCACTCGATCTTGCCTCCTTCAGCGACGATGGCGCGTTTGGTGTTAAGGTTATACATGTTCTTTGACCAGCTTTCGACCGTTGAATACTTAATATGTGCGCTTTTGCCAACAAAAATCTCGACGCATCCCGCATGCAGATTCGCAACGTTATATCTTGGCGCTGAGCAGCCCTCGATAAAATGCAAATCAGCCCCTTCTTCAAGAATGATTAAAGTGTGCTCGAATTGTCCGGCCCCCGGTGCGTTAAAGCGATAATACGATTGTAATGGAAACTCAACTGAGGTATTTTTGGGTACATAAACGAATGATCCGCCCGACCAAAGCGCACCATGCAAGGCGGCAAATTTATGGTCGCTTGGTGGCACGAGCTGCATAAAATGCTCTTTAAAAATCTCTGCATATTTCGGGTGATTTAAAGCTTCCTCGATACCAAGATAAACTACGCCTGTTTTTGCGGTTGCTTGCTTGATATTGTGATAAACCAGCTCTGAATCGTACTGTGCGCCCACACCAGCCAAACCCTCGCGTTCTGCCTCTGGGATTCCGAGGTCTTCGAAACTTTGCCGGATTCCTACAGGCACCTCCTCCCAACTCGAAACCATTTTGCTATCAGGTTGAACGTAGTTGGAAATATGTGCGATATCTAATCCAGACAAATCAGGTCCCCAACTCGGGGCATCTATCTGATGATACATCTCAAGGCACTTGAGGCGAAAATCTAGCATCCACTCTGGCTCATTTTTACGGCGCGAAATATCTCGAATTAATGCCTTGTTTAGACCATCGGCGGCACGGTAGCTCATTTAAGCCTCGTCTTTGTGAATTAAGCCGTCTTCGAGCACGAGTTTTTGGCTAGGGGTAAGGTGCTTGAGGATGCGTAAATTATGGCTCACGACTAGAAATGTCGCGCCGGTCTTTTGCTGATAGTCAGCTAAAGTTTTTGAAATCAGCTCGTTTGCTTTTGTGTCGAGACCTGAATCAATCTCATCCAGTAAAACAAGCTTCGGCTCAAGCATTAAAAGTTGCAGGATTTCGAGTTTTTTCTTCTCGCCACCCGAAAAACTGGTATTGATATCACGCTTGGCTACAAAAGGATCTAAGCCGAGCTTCTCGAGAAGCTCACAAAGATGCAACTTAAAATCCATATAACTCATTTTCTTGCCAAGCGCCTCAGTACTACTGCGAAGCATTTCAGAAACAGACAATCCAGGGATTGCAACCGGCTCTTGGAAACTTAAGAAAATTCCTAATTTTGCCCGCCTTTCTGGTGGTAGCTTAGTAATATCTTTGCTGTTCAAAAGAATTTTACCGCTCGTCCTGAGAGGGGAAATACCCATGATGAGTTTTAGAAGGGTAGATTTACCGGCGCCATTCGCGCCGGTCAAGAGAGTAGTTGAGCCGCTCGGAAGTGAAAAATCGACGCCGTGTAAAAGCTCGGTCTCGTCCGTTGAGACTTTTAAGTTTTTTACCTCAAAAAACTCTTTTGCCATGCCTATATTATAGTTCGAAGTTATCCGCCCGCCCAAGCGTAAGCGCGTTACTGGATGCTTTGAATTTTTGTAATCGGCAGTCTAAAATATTAAGCATGGGTAAAAATGAAAGCCAAGATCAAATTCAGGCCGCTCGCACTTCACAGTGGGATTATCATGATTCTACGGAGCTAATCGAGGAGCGCTCGGAAAATTGGCTGAATGACGACCGTTTCTTTAATCACGACGACGAGGATGATCTTTTGCTCGGTCGTGGTGACGATTATTGCGAGCGCAACTCTGATGATTTTCGCGAAGACGAAGATTTCGAAGATTATCTTGAGCCTACAGATTAAAACCGTTATTCTTGCGAACGCGCGCAAAAATATGATACAAAGAAAATATTCATGAAACTCTCAGAGCGAGCCAGGCAAACTTACATTGAGCGTTTCTCTGAACTATCGGAGGCGAAACGTTTTCATTTTGCGACCCGCCTCAAAAACTTCCAAGGCACTTCGGATTTCGATAATTATCTACAAGATCATATTCCGGCCAACAATCTCGCAGAAATTTTGAGTAATAATGACTATTCTAAAGTGAATTTTTACGAAAATCGCAAGGAGTTCTTTGAGAAATACGACCGCCTCTACGCGCTCGAAGCGGCGCTTTTTCGAGTTAACCATCTCAAAAACGAATATGGTATCGATATCCGCGAGGAACTTACGAAACTTTATCCGAAAGAGGATATTTATGCTCTCTGTGACAAGCTTCTTAAGGACGAGCCGGCCCTAAAAGAACTTTCGACCTACGCCGTGAATGTCCTGTGCCTGAGCGAGCAACTCTATCCGCGCGAGAGTGATATTGTGGAGCGACTATGTGATTTTGTCCTGAACGATTGTGCTAGTGAAGGGCAGACAATGGTGTATTTCGCTACGCACATTATTCTTTGTAGTACAAGCTTCTATACGCAATCTGTTCCAGAAAAATATCAAGCAAAATTCCGTGTAATGTTAGCAAAATGTGAAGAGCATGTTCTAAAAAATTTCGCCACGATGAGTCTTGATGTAAAACTTGAGTATCTGGTTTGTATACAACTAATCGACGCAGATACTGCACTTGAAGATGCAATTCGTGAAGAATGTGAAGATTGTATGTCGCCCGAAGGCTATCTTTTAGATTGGCGTCGGCCGGCCCGCCTGAACAATCTTGAAGGTGCCGAGCATCGCAATGCGCTCTTTGTAATGAGTGGCATCTAAACTGTTTATTGACAAACCATAAAAATTATGCTAATTTAAAAATATGATTAGACACAATATCAAGTTTACTACCCCTGTCGTAGAAGCCGTCCGTAACAACGGCTACCTTCTTATGCACTGGGCAAATAAACTTGAAACTGTCTAAATTCTTGCAAATCTAGATAAGTTTCAAAAGTACTTATCTAGAAAGAAAAAACAAAAGAATATAAAGCAAAGATTGGCGCTTTTGAGACTTATCTAGCCGTACAATAACTGGACGGCTAGAACCTTTTATTATTAATTAATTTTCGGACAGATAAGGAGGAATCACGATGTCCAAAAAGATCAAAGGCGCATTGTCGCCTAAAAACAACCGTGTGCTCGTGATGCTTGAGTCTGTACTTACCGCAGGCATCATTAGCGTTCCCTTTATGACCATTCTCTATGAAAACGAGATTGGTCTCTCGCACGAGCAGATCGCAATTACTCAGGCCGTCTTTACGGTCGTTGCGATGCTTCTTAACGTTCCGCTTGGCTGGGTAGCCGATCGTTTTAGTCGTAAGACGGCCAACATCCTCGGTGATTTGCTTTGTCTCTTGGGTCTTTTGTTCTATTCCAGAGCACAATCTATGTGGGATTGTATCGCTTGTGAAACAATCTTTGGCGTAGGTATAGCCTTTTCTCAGGGGGTAGACTCGAGCTTGTTGAAACATTTTGCCGATAAAGAGGACGCCTCTCGTCATCATAAGCTGTTTAAGGATAGCTTCGGGTTGATGTCGTCGCTCTGCCAGCTGATTTGTCTGGTTTATTACATGATTGGTTTCGCGATTGGCGATATGGATGTACGTCAGATTATTGTAATCTCGGCTATTCCGTTCGTCTTTGCGATTGTTGCCGGCTGTTTTATTCAAGACGACAGCGAAAAACTCGAGAAAACTGAGAGTTCGCCGTTCAAAGACATGGGCAAAATTGCCAAAGCTAGCCTTGTGAACCCTGAAACCAATATCCGTATCGCTGCGTTTATTGTGGCGAGAGAAATTACGCATGGCATTATCTGGTGTTTTACGCCTCTAATGCACTTCGTCGGTATTGACGGTAGGTGGATCGTACTGGGTTGGGCGGCTAACTCGCTGATGGCGTATATTGGTACGAGACTTGCTAGAAAGTTTAACGCTAGATTGCCAGAGTGGGTATGCTTTGCTCTGCCGGCGACTATCGTAGTTGTCGCGGCCGCCGCAATGAGTCTTAAGTTGACGGCCTTGACGTTGTGCCTGTATGTATTATTCGGCGCTGCTCAGGGCTGGACAAGCGTTACTATGATGCCTAATCTCAAGACGCACGTTAACGCTAAGCAGCAGGTAACCGTAGAGTCCTTTGCTAAAATGTGTTCGCAGCTTTATTATGTCATTGCCGTATGGGTGATTGGCTGGGCGGCGGACATCGAGCTGAGATATGCGGCACTCGCTACGATCTTGCTCTTTGCGCCGTTCGTAATGCCAATCGCGTTACGCTTGAAGCATCAGGAAGAGTCCGAAAAATCCAAACGTCTTCTGAAGTAAATCTGAAGAAGGTCTAAAAAATACCCCCGCCACTCAGTTGGCGAGGGTAGTTTTTATTTACGGTAGCCATAATAACTCAGGATGATTAGTAGATATAACTTGATTGACTTCTGGTGCAGATATGGATTTTTGCGCCAATTTGGGAAATACTTTTTTAGCATCGCGCGCGTCTTTGCGAAACCCGGTTTTCCTTCTGGAAAAGCGCTAAAATCTTTGGCCGAATCGAGTAGTAAATTCCAGATAAAAAACCATTCGATATCGTCGTGATATTCTTCGAGTGCTCCAGCTTTTTTGAAATGTTTATATAAGCTCTTGAGCGCAGGGAAGATATCGAAAGCGTGCGGATTCCATTCCTTCTGATGAAGCACCGAGCCAGGGTTCTGATAATAATGATAAAGTGGCTCGTCGATTGCTGAGAATCTATCAGTATATAAGATAAGGGAAGACATTAGCTCCATATCCTCATGAATAATCCCTTCTTTGAATTTAAAATGTTCATTCCACCACGTGCGACGTAGGAAAACCTGTACTGGACCAAGGCCGTAGCGCACGAAACGATGTTTGGCGTCGGAGTCATTCGGATTGATGGCATAGAGATAGTTTTCGTGGCCGTCGGTGTAAATGCGCTGTATGCCAAGCATTACAAAGTCCGACTCTTCCTTTTTGGCGGTTTTAAGGAGTTTAGAGATGGCGTCTTTGGTAATTGTGTCGTCCGAGTCAATAAACCAAAGATATTTACCCTGAGCGTGTCTGGCGCCGTAGTTGCGCGCCGCCGCCGCGCCAGCAGTTATACAGCTAAGTGCCTGAACTTGGGGATGTTGCTTGGCGTACTTTTTGATAATATCAGCGGAATCATCAGTCGAATTATTATCGATGACGAGAATTTCGCCGTCAATTTTACCGAGCGAAGCTAGAACGGAGTCAAGACAACGTTTAAGATATTTTTCCGAATTATAAACAGGGATGACTACGGATATTTCCATAGCCTAATTGTACAAGACAACGACAATGGTAGTCTATAAAAAGCTTGCCGTTTTTGGTAAACTTAAGATATAGCATAAAATGAATTAGATATTTATATCTAAGGGAGTTGTCATAAGAGTAAGTAGAATTCGCTACATACTGACTTTGTTGGTATCTTGTATATTCTGTGTAGCAATGGGGATAATCACGGCTTGCGCACTGTTTGTAAACGGTGGATATTATTCAATTGTGAAGAATAATACTCCGCTCACGATTTGCGGAGGCTTAGCGCTTTTAGCCTTTTTTGTGGTTTTGTGGCGCAAACTGAGCAGAATTCCAGACGTTCGGGCAAAAACCGAGCGAAAACTTGCCGTTAGTATTCTTGTTTTTAATGCATTGCTTGTTATTGTTTCGGTTTATTTGTTAGGAAGAAGCATCAGCTTAGCCTTAGCGGCTACAAATGGTGCTTTAGTATTTCTGGCTTTTCTTATGAATTATCTGACTCTTCGCATGATAGCCACGAAGAATAAGTCGCTGTTTGTCCTTTTTTTAGGCTCCCTGCTTGCTCCGTTTGCTTTATATGTATCGGTTATCTATAATGATGCGATTGCTCAATTTCTAATCAGTTTGCTACTTTTCTTGACGACGAAAAACATCAAAAAATGGGCAAGCACTTCCTTCGTTAAAATGTTATTATATGCAGCTTTTATAGGCTTCGTTGGTTTTCTGGCTATTCAAACCAAAGCGATTGTAGTAATCTTACTTGTCGCACTCACTATAGCTGCAACTATTTATATTATCGGCAGGAAGACTGATCTTAAAAAAGCAGCAATCTTTTCTATTTTAGCGCTCGGATTCTTTACAATTCCTGCGATAGGATTAAAGATGTCGATAGCAAACCATGCTGATATTGGTTTAGTCCATTCTATCTCAAACTGGCTAAGTGTCGATTTGGCAAGTATTAATACTATAAAGTCGAATATGCTCAGTTTTGGTATATCGGGCATGTTTGAGCATCTTAAGATAGTGAACATCGTTTGGATGGCTAGTCTTCTAGCCCTATTGATTGGCGGCGTTGTCGATATAAAAGAAAAACAATGTCTTTATAAAACTTTCGCAAAGCTCACGGTTATAGGATTGCTGGTTTTCTCAAGGTTCTGGGAAGCGCAGGGTGAAAAAATATATATCTTCTTCCCGCTTATCTTTACTTTGTCCGTGTTTATGCTGTTCAAGATTACCGAGAGTGATATGATTCGTGATATCGTGCTAACGATTAGGGGTTTTGTGAAGTATAAGAAGAACGATAATCAGTACAAAAAGATTAAAATCTTAAATACTGCCGATACGATGGCGCAGATAAAGAAGGGAAAATCGGTAATTCGTCTTGGCGATGGCGAGATGGCTGTAATGCTGGGGCATTCTATCTGGTTCCAGAAACAATCCGACCAACTTCGGCAAGATTTGGAAAAAGTAATCGAAAAAGCGGGCAATAAGAACTTGCTCGTCTGTGTCCCGCGCACGATTATTAGCTTAGAGGGATATCGTTCGAAAGCGCGGCGTTTTTGGTATCGCGAGCTGTTCGGGACGCGCTATGAATGGAAGAAACGCCTGTCTGAGAAGGTAAGTTATGGTGAAACTTCTGTGACTCGTGCTCGCACGGATTTGAATGCAAGGATTCAGGATGAAGTTTTTGCAGATTGGAAAAAGCTCTTTTCTGACCGAGATATTGTACTGATTGAGGGCATGACAACTCGTACGGGCGTAAAAAATGACCTCTTTGAAGAGGCGAAATCAGTTCGCAGAATTATTGGTCCGCCTAAGAATGCCTATGATAAAGTGCCACGAATAATAGAATGTTTTAAAGCGCAAAAGGTAAAGAAAACGGCGCTGATTCTTGTAAGTCTTGGTCCAGCTGCGAAAAAGATTGCTATGGAACTAAACGATGAGGGCTATCAGGTGATTGATATGGGACACCTCGGCCAAGAATATGCTTTCTATTATAATGGAGAATACCGCAGGGCGGAGAATGATGACCGCTTTGATATGATAACTGATGAAGGATACGAGAAATCAATTATAGCGAGAATCGAAAAATGACCAAGAAAAAAACTAGCTCGCGCACCAAGAATTCGGCGCGCAATATGATTGTTTCAATACTCTTTAATAGTATTACAATTATTTTTGGCATTGTTACGCAACGTATCTTTTTGAGACTCCTTAATACTGAGTATCTTGGTCTTAACAGTTTGTTTTCGAATATTTTAACTATGCTTTCGGTGGCAGAACTCGGCGTAACGAATGCTGTTATCTTTAGTATGTATGAGCCGCTCGCAAAGGATGACAAAAAGACGATTTGTGCTCTCATGGCTTTTTATCGCAGATGGTATTGGATTATCGGCGGAGTGGTTTTGGGACTTGGCTTATGTATCTTACCATTTATTCCGAACATTGTGGGCGAGCAGAGTTTAGATGTTAATCTATATCTGATTTTTACGGTTTCTCTTGCAGATATCGTTTTGTCGTATTTCTTAGGCTACAAGCGTAGTATTCTTGTTGCTTCGCAACAAAATTATATAATTGATATTTGTCAAATCATTTATGTTGTACTGGTCTCGACACTCCAAATGCTAGCGCTATTTATTACGCGTAATTATTATATCTATATTTTGGTTCGACTAGCTCTAAGGATTTTGCAGAATATTGTACTAATTATAATTGCTAATAAAAAATTTCCGTATATTCGCGAGAAGAATCCGCCAAAGCTCAAGAAAGAAATTCGAAAGAGCATTTTTACAAAGGTGAAAGGGCTCTTTTATCACAAAATCGGTGGCTTCATTGTTCTCGGTACAGATAACTTAGTGATTACGACTTTTCTTGGTTTAGCCGTAAATGGTTTGTATGCGAGCTACTACATGATCATTTCTGCGCTTCAGAGTATCATTATGCAATGCATTACGGCAACAACTGCAAGCGTCGGAAATCTTTTAGTCGAGAATGATTCAGAAAAGCAGTTCTTAGTTTTTCGCAGGATTCGGTTTATTAACTTCTGGCTAGCAGTACTTGGCTCGACTGGTTTATTGATAGTAATGGACAGCTTTATTACTGTTTGGCTCGGCGGTGAATATGTGCTCGGTCTCGACGTACTTATGGCATTAGTATTAAACTTCTATTTCTATGTAAGTCGCTCTTCGTTCGGTGTTTTTAAAGATGCCGCTGGCATTTACCATGAGGATCGTTTTGTACCAATTGTGGAATCGGTGCTTAATATTTCTGCCAGCATTATTTTAGTAAAGCTTATTGGTCTTCCGGGCGTATTTATTGGCACCTTTATTAGTGGCTTAGCCTTATACTGCTTTAGTTATCCTAAGTTTGTTTATAAAAAGCTCTTTAAGCGTAGCTACCGGTGCTATACTATCGAGACCTTAGGCTTAGCACTAATCGCAACGATTATAATCACTGCATCATTTCTCACGACGCGCTTTCTTGCTGGCTTATCCAATCTCGACGGAATTGGTTTGTTAATCTTTAATATTGTAATGGTATTTGTAATACCGAATGCTTTAATTGTTTTGATATTTGTAAAAAATCAAAACTTCCAATATTGTACAGATTTATTAAAGAAAGTGTTAAAGAAGGTTAGCCATGCCAAAAGAAAAAGAATCGCCTAAAGTTTCGGTAATTATTCCGGCATATAATTCGGCCTCGTCGTTAGAATATAGTGTTAAGAGTGCTCTGGTACAAGACTATTCAAACATTGAGATAATAATTGTAAATGACGGCTCGACTGACGAGACTCCGATAATTGCACAAGGCATTGCGCATAAAAATAAAACCGTAAAAGTTGTGAATCAGGAAAACCGTGGGCTTGGCGAAGCTAGAAATAGTGGTACGGCTTCAGCGACGGGAGATTATATTATTTTTCTAGATTCCGACGACATGTTGTTGCCTTGGTCTATTTCGGAGATGATAGATGTTGCCGAGAAGGGAAAAGCAGATATTATTATTGGCAAGATGTTGGAGACGTCGCGCCCCGCCGAGGAATATAATCGTCTAACTGGTGAGGCGAGGGTAAATTCGGCAGCTAGAAAACTCCCTGATGGTTTTGAAGATCTTTTGTATATGAAAGTTTTGCCATCGGCGCACGCTAAGTTGTATCGATCAGCCTTAGTAAAGAATGAACGTTTCTCGAGAATTCGCCATGCGGAAGATTTGGAATACAATCTTAGAATCTTTAAGAAGACTAAAAAAATATATGTTCTCGATTCGCCTGTTGTAGAAATTTACGCATTGACTAGCGGAAGTATGATGCGTAGTGCATACAATGATAAAAAACACGAAGAACTACAAATTTTACACGATTTAGTGAAGAAGTGTGACGGCTCCAAAAAAGAGACGCGCAGAAAAGCTTACGCGGCGAGTATTTTCTTTCATTCTATTGGTCTTATTCGTATGCTCTATAACGACAAAGAAGCGACTGAAAAATACGCGGGAGACTACAAGCAATTAAAGAGATATATCAAAAAGTATTCCCATTCAGTTCTGTTTGATAAAAAAGCTTTGGCTTCTCAACGAAAATACGCTCTCGTAGCAGCTGTTTCTGTCGCTGCTATGCTAAAAATGATGGATGCCGCGGAAAAGAAAGCAACGACTCGGTAGTAATAAAAGGCGTTTGCTTGCTCGGTTTTTGACGCAAGTAGGCCGAGTTCGTATAAAAATATGCATAAAAAATAGGTCCTTAGACCATTATATAAAATTTGGCTCCTCGGGCCAGACTCGAACTGGCAACCTCGAAGTTAACAGCTTCTTGCTCCACCATTGAGCTACCGAGGAATATAAAAACATTTTATAGAATCGAGTCTAATCTGTCAATAGTCTAGAATAAATCCGGAAGCGCTACATTTGACAAACTATTATCTTATGGTGTAAAATACAAAAATGCTCCAATCCGAGCATTACTCATTATATTTCAATCCGAATTGCCTTCGTTATGAAAGGAAGTGATTATATGAAGGCAAGAATTATGTCGTACAGATACGTTCCCTCTAGTGGAGCGCGCATTTCTACTGGCAACAAGGGCAATAGCCGCCCAAGAAACGCATTCCGGGGTGGTAATGGCACTTATCTCGTTGCTGAACCGCCGAAAGTTATAGTATTTTACGAACGCGAAGATGGCGAGAAGGGATCAGTCGATATGTACCGCTCTATTAAAGAAAACTCAAATAGGCGAATTACGAAAAAATACGTTGATTTGCTGATGTCTTTGGTTGTTAATCAGATGGTTGATACAATGCATATCGAAGACGATATCCTGCAGCTGATGTCGCATTATGTAGAATGAAACGAGGGTATGGCGCCCCCCGCTTGGAGGGGCGCTTTTTCTTGCGTAAAACATGTTATAATATAGCCCATAAATAGGGAGATTATTCATGTGTGGAATAGTTGGTTATGTCGGCGATCGTCCGGCACAAGATGTATTAATAAGTGGACTTAAGCGCCTTGAATATCGCGGTTATGATTCCGCCGGTATTGCAACGCTAGATGATAATTCTGAGCCGCATCTCGCTCGTTCGGTTGGTAAAATTGTCGAGCTCGAGAAGGTTCTTTCTGTCAAGCCTCATGACGGTAAGCTTGGTATTGGTCATACGCGTTGGGCGACACATGGTGGTGTTACGGTCAAGAACGCCCACCCACACAATGTCGGCGATGTTTTCTTAGTTCACAACGGTATCATTGAAAACTTCCGCGAGCTTAAGGCTAAGCTCAAAGATGTCGAGTTTAAGTCCGATACTGACTCTGAAGTACTTGCTGCTCTGATTAACTCCAAATACGACCAGAAGACTAGCCTAAAGGATGCCGTAGCTGCCGCTCTTAAAGAAGTTCGTGGCACATACGGCATTGTTGCTTTCTCGCCACGCGAGCCGGAAAGTCTTATTGTTGCACGTATGGGTAGCCCGCTCATTATTGGCCTCGGGGATGGTGAAACCTTAATCGCTTCCGATGCTTCAGCTCTTCTCGGTTACACTCGCAATGCTATTTACCTGAATGATGGCGAAATGGCAGTTTGTACAAAGGCTGGCGCAAAGGTCTATAATCTCGACCTCAAGCCAATCTCTGCTAAGAAGGAAGAAATCCAAGGCGAGCTTGATCAGATTCAAAAAGGCGGCTACGACCACTTCCTCTTGAAAGAAATAATGGAACAGGGCACAACCTTACATAATACCCTTTCTGGTCGCGTCGATGCCGCAAATGGCACCATGCGCCTCGGTGGCCTTAATCTTACGCCAAAAGAGCTCAAAGATTTGCGCCATCTTGTAATTGTCGGCTGCGGTACGGCTTATTACGCCGGTCTCATGGCTAGTTATTACTTTGAAAAACTCGTGCCAGATTTAACTACCGAAGTTGTAGTTGCGAGTGAGTATCGTTATCGCAGTTTTCATTTGCCGGAACACTCTGCAGCCTTGATTATTTCTCAGTCTGGCGAAACCGCTGATACGCTTGCCTGTCTTCGCGAAATCAAGCGTCGCGGTGCTAAGGTATTAGGTATTGTAAATGTAATTGGTTCTACAATCGCTCGTGAAGTTGATGGCGGTACTTATGTTTATGCCGGTCCAGAAATTTCCGTTGCTTCAACTAAGGCCTTTACTGCTCAGGTGACAACCATGCTTATCTTTGCTGGCATGCTTGCTGAAAGTCACGGTGGCAACATGGATACGGTTCGCCAACTTGCAAAAGAACTTGAAGCTCTGCCAGAAAACATCCAGAAAACGCTCGATGAAAACCACGAAGCCATGAAGAAGCTTGCGAAGAAATATGCCAAATACGATCACGCGCTCTATCTTGGTCGCGATACTGGTTTTCCGCTCGCTCTCGAAGGCGCTCTGAAGCTCAAGGAAATCTCATATATTCACGCTGAGGCTTATGCGACGGGTGAGCTTAAGCATGGTCCAATCGCGCTCGTTGATGACCGCTTCTTTGAGGTCTTTGACGTGCTTGATGGTCCGCTCTTTGAAAAGACGCTCGGTGGCTTACAGGAAGTTCGTGCGCGTGGCGGCCATACAATTGTCTTGACTGACTCTAAGAAAGACATCGAATGTGACGACATTGTTCGCATTAAGACTGACGCTAAGCTCACGGTGCCACTACTACTAAATACCTTACAGCAGCTCTTCGCTTATTACGTGGCGGTTGCTCGCGGCAATGACGTTGATCAGCCACGTAATCTTGCCAAATCAGTAACGGTGGAATAGGTGTGAAAGAAAGCAAGCATTTTAGCACGAGTCTTGGCGACAGGGATAACGATCGCGAAAAACGAGTCAAAGCCGAAGAAAAATCTAGCACACTAAGCTTTGATTTCTTTGCTGATGCTAGGCGCAGAAACGAAGCGCGCGAGCTTGCCGAAGCTGGCCAAGAGATTCGTATGGGTTTCCGCGAATCGCTTCGGGAACTCGGCGACAAGGTAATGTCTCAAGAAGAATATGAAGATTGGGAGAATGACCTCGCCGAGTGTTATGAAGAAATGCAGGAAAATACTGCTGGCATGCGCCCAGAGGTGGTGGCTAAGATTGAGTCGCCAATGACAGATATTGCTTTTCGTGAGCGAAAGACGGTTAGCGGCGATGTTGAGAAAGATCTCGTACCAATCGAGGCTTATGCTGGTCACTACATGCGCGAGCGTATTACTGATTTGCGCGAGAAGATTGAGGATTCTGGCGAAGACGACGCTGAGGCTTGTGTTGCGCAGATTGAGAGCTTCTATGAGACTTGTCTGAAACATAGTGAATTCTTGAATCCAGAAAGCATGAATATGCCAAGCGAGATTTACGAGCAGCGCCGCACTAAGGCTCACAATGAGGTTATTAAGGCCCTAAATGCGCTTAACGATCTCTGCCGCCGTTTTGATGTTTGCCCCCTGACTTTGCGTAATTTTGAAGATACCGATGGCGCAAACGGAGAAAACTTGCATGTTCAGGAACAGGTTGACCGCAAAAAGGCCGATCGCGGCATGGTTGAGCTCTATTATTCTATCGCCTTCAAAGATTTGGCCGAAAAAGCCACTCCGCCAGACCTCGAGGATGAGTTCCAGAAAGTAAAGTACTTCCACGAGCTCGGTAACGACGGCGGTGATTGACAAAAAGAGAAAAATGTAGTATAATAGGAAAGATGTCTTTTTGAATAATTAGGAATGGAAGGAGGGATTCCTCATGATAGTGAAAGAGATAGCATCTTGCCCGATAGGAGAACTTAGAACTGCTTTTAATGAGGTGGTCCATACGGTAGAGTTCTCCGCAGCTGCGACCTGCGGATTCGAGACTCTCTCCCAAGAGAGAAAGGAAACCCTGGTTCAGAACCTCGAAAGAGCCGGTTTACGACTCACTCCGAACGAGGCTGATTATGTGGTGCGTACTATCGCTAGCCGAATCATTAATCGCACCTGATACTACGGTCCCCGTATAAAAGCGGGGACTTTTTCTGCCCTAATTAGCAAAATCGCTTATTCTTATAGCATAGAACTAATGGCAAAATCGTGTTAAATTTAAACTAAATGCGCAATAAGAATAAACAGACTCCGGAAGATAGTGAGAAGGCTCACATTTCCCTGAAAGCTATCTGGTATGTCATGAAGGTCTACCGCAAAACGGCGGGCAAAAAGCGCTTTTTGGTAACTTTTAATAATCTTTATAGCTCGGTGATACCATCGGTGACGGCTGTGCTCGGTGGTTTAGCACTAACGGAGATTGTTGAGGCTACTCAGACTCATAACCTTGCGCCCTTCTTATTAATAATCGCAGCACTTGCTTTTATTCAGTTCTTTGGTATCGTCCTTGGTCGTTATGCGTCCTTATTTGAGATGGAGATTCAGCGCAAAGTTTATACGGAAGTAACGCGCATGATTGCACTTAAATATGTCGAAGTTCCACTCGCCGAGCGTGAGAGTAAGGAGTTTTTGGATAAATTTGAGCGCGTAATTGATTTTGGGAACAACGTAAATAGCGTAATCAAAGGCGTTTCGAATATTGGCTATTCGGTCTTGAGTCTTGTTACGATTCTGGTTACGACCATTGCGACTTCGTGGATTATTACGTTAATAATCATCATTAGTTCGATTCCGTATTCGATACTTAGCCTTAAACTATCGATGCGTCAGCGTGACAACTGGCGCAAACATACCTCTGATCGTCGCAAGGCTTTTGATATTCGTAATAGAATTATCCACTCTAATTCGTCGCTCGAAATTGAAGTCAATGGTCTGGCGGAATACCTTGTGAGTAAAATGGTAAAACTGAGCCAAGAAGCTACTCGTCGAGATATTGAAGATTATAAGCGTTTCTTCTGGCCTAGCAACGTGATGCGTTTCACCGAGACTATTACGAGCTTCGTCTCGCTAACTTTCGTAGCCTTGAAAATTGTTGCGGGCGAGATGGCGGTTGGTCGCTTTGCTACAGTGCGTAATTTGCTTTCTCAGCTCAGCTCTAGTATTACTGCTTTGTTTGCGGGTATTGCCGATGCGAACGAAGGGATTGTTAACGCGACGGATTATATGGAATTTATGGCCACTCCGTCTCCGGTTTACGGCAATATTAAAGTCGAGAGAACGCCAAAAATTGAGTTTAGAAACGTCAGCTTTACTTATCCGCATGCAACCGAGAAAGCGATTGATAATGTGAGTTTTGTGCTGAATCCGGGCGATAGTTTAGCAATTGTGGGTGAAAATGGTGCAGGCAAAACTACTCTTATTAAGCTCCTGATTGGTGCGTATCAGCCTCAAGATGGCATGATTTTCGTGAATGACGAACCACTCGAACAAATTGATCGTCGTAGTTATCTTGAACAGATTGGCGCTCTCTTTCAGGATTATTCGCGTTACGAGTTTGCGACGCTTGGCGAAAATGTTTGGTACGGTGATATTACAAAGAAAATGAACAAGAGCCGCGTGCGTGCGGCGCTTGAAAAGGCTGGTCTCGGGGCCTTCGAAAAGAAATTCACGAACGGTCTCGATCAAATTTTGTCGAAGAATTATAGCAAAGATAATGCCACTGATCTCTCTGGTGGCCAGTGGCAACGCCTCAGTATCGCACGGGCTTTTTATAGGGAATCGAATATCTTGTTGCTTGATGAGCCAACTTCTGCGGTTGATGCAAAAGCCGAGTACGAAATCTTTAAAAATATTCTTGAACATCAGCAAGACCGCACTACTGTCATTATCTCGCATCGTTTTTCGACGGTGCGCAAGGCGAAGAAAATTATGGTGATAAGTCATGGAAAAGTTATTGAACAAGGTACACATCAGGAGCTAATCACACAAGGCGGTCTTTACAAAGAAATGTTTGATTTGCAAGCTGAAGGCTACGTGAATTAAACATAAAAACTTTGTTATAATTGTCTTATGAAGAGAGGGTTAAGGGCTGTATTTTATATATTTTGCTGCATTTTTGTTGCGTTGTCGTCTAGTTTTGCGACATTTACGCAGGCTATGAGTCCTAACGAGTGTATTGCGGGCGATATCCGTTATTATGATTGCGTTCCGAAGAAATGCGATAGTAATCGTAGTTGCGATGCCTCAAAAGCAGACTCCGTGGCATTCATCGGTGACTCAATTGGCGCGGATGCAATCACGAAAAATCTAATTCTTGATGGAATCGACGGACTAACAGAACAATACTATGACTCGGTCTCTTCTCGACCGTGGGGTGATGGCATTAGCATTTTACGGGAGAAAATGCTCTCGCGCAATATTATTATTTATGAACTCGGCACAAACAACTTTACTATCGACGCGGAGAATATCAAAGAAGTGATGGATATTGCGGGAAATTCCAAAACCGTTATTTTTATAACGAATTATGCTAGTAATGATAATTATCCAAGATTTGCGGATCATAACGCTGCTTTTCATGAAGCAGAGAGTACTTATAACAATGTCCGTGTCGTAAATTGGGCGGAAACTGCTAAGGAAAAGGGCTTTGCACTAGATGACCCTAGCGTGGCTGGTGTATTTGGCCTTGGCGTTCATCCCTATACGCAAGAAGAACGCGAGACTCTTGCGAATCTAATCATTGATGTGGTTAATAATGGCGTTTGTCGCTCTGGTCCAGTCGAGCTGCTTGGTGATACTGCCGAGGAGATGATTTGGTCCGGCTTGCTTTCTGCTGGTTTTACTAAAGAACAAACCGCTGGCATTATGGGGAGCATGGAGGGCGAATCAGGTTACAATCCGGCACGTCATGAAACTGCCCTATACAATAGCTACTGGAAAGACGATGGTAGCTTTAAGCTCAACGAGAATAGCGGGATTTCCTACGGTCTCGGTTTGATTCAGTGGTCCTTCGGACGCCGGGTTAGTATGTATAACTACATTAAGGAAAAGGCGCCAGATTTGCTAAAATATCTGGACGATCCGGTAAATTACGGCTACGAAATCCAAGGCGACGCGTTCCTGCAGAAAGCTGGCGATGCTGGCAAAGAGTTGCTGTCTTATGAGATTGCCTATCTCTATGACGAGGTTAGCAATAATTCGTCTTATCGGGGAATATTAGATCAAACAAGCGTTGCGGGCGCTGCGGAATATTTTGTGCGCTACGTTGAGATTCCGGGCGATGTTGAAGGTGCTGTTGCGAATCGCAAAAAGTGGGCACAAGAAAAATATGACCTGTACAATAGCCGTATTGATCTTGAGCCAAGTAATTACTCTAGTAATGTTGCAAGTGCAAAGGATATTATTCTTGCCGACGCAAAGATTAGTGGCACGAACAAAGACTACAATGGTGACCCTGTCTTTACGGATGAGCAACTCGCAAAGATTGAAGAGTATCGCCCATTCTACGAAAAAGCCGTAGAAGGCACGCCAATCCCTTGGGAGATGCTCGCGGTGATTCATACGCGTGAGTCTAACCTCAGTCGTGTTAATCCGAACGGCGATGGTCTCTTCCAATTTGCTGGTACGGGGGCTTACACTCCAGGTGCTTATGTTGATGATGATGAATTTGTCGAACAGCTTAATACTATGGTCAATGTTCATCTTTTGCCTAAATACATAGACGGGATGAACGAAGATGATCAGATTAAGCAAATCTTCTTCGGTTATAATGGCAAGGCTGACGTGTATATTAACCAGGCGCGCGATCTTGGTTTTACGGAAGAGCAAGCGCAGCTTGGCGAAGGTTCCCCGTATGTTATGAACAAAGCTGATGCTAAACGCGATCCGAACAAAGCTGCACCTGGTACTTGGGGGCAGATTAAGGTAGACTTTGGTCCAGTTGAATATCCGACCAATCAAGATCACGGCGCCTATGTTATGTATGTTGCTTTGCATGGTGGTAGTACGGATAGTGGTGGTTGTGCGGGTGCGAATATTAAGTCAACTGGCGCAAAGGCGATCAATGATAAGGCTGTAGAATTTGCCTGGCCAATTGGTGATCCGCACAACTCCTCAAGTAAGAGTGGCGAAAATTATCTAGTTGCGACAGACGCCTATAAAGAGGCGGCGGTAGCGATGGGCAACTGGTATAGTAACGGCGGTGCGGATTGTTCGTTCTTTGTTGGTACGGTCGTGGCGGCCGCCAATGTAGACCCAGAATTCCCGAAGGCCGGTTCGTCGATTCAGACGGAGTATCTGAGGAGCTCAGATAAATGGCAACAAATCTCAAACAATGGTTCCGATGAGAGTGTATTAAAAGCTGGCGACATTATGATTGTGCCAAATACTGGTGATAAATGCGGTCATGTTCGCATTGTGGTCGACCTAGGTAATGGCACGCTTGGTACGGCGGAGGCTTCTCTGGATGATCACTCAGGTGAGCTTCACTCGTATATTGGGCTAGATGCGGGCCTTGGTCGCGGTTTGTATGAAATTTATCGTCTAAAATAGTGGAGAGAAAAGATGGAAAACGAAACTATTTCAACTAAAGATCGACGTGCAGAATTCATAAGGTCTCATCAAAAAGCTATAGTCGGCATTGTAATAGCACTATTTGTAATACCTATCGGTATTATTGTCGGTCGCATGATTTACTTAAACATTAACAATGCTACGCTTAAAGTTAGAGTCGCGCCTAGTGACGCAAAGGTTTTGGTGGGTGGTAAGCGTTATAAAAATGGCGAACATCGTATTAAACCAGGTGAATATGAAGTCTCGATTACGCGTGAAGGTTTTGAGGATTATTCTGAAACTTTAACAATCGAAAACAGGGGTTATGGCGAAATATATCTCTGTATGGATAATACTGATGGTGTCGACTGGTACCACAATGATGAAAAATATGCGCACCTCTGCGACGAAATCCATGAGCACCAATACGATATTGAGACGGCCAAGAAGTTCTCGGATAAAATTTTTAGTGTTACGCCATTCCATAGCTATGAAAAAGGCTTTAATATTGACGCTAAGTTGAATGAGGAGACGAGTAAAATTACTGTAACGATAGAGCCCCTCTCTTGCCGCTATGAACGTGCTAAAGGCTTAGAGAAAAACGCGCTTGAGTGGCTCGAAAAAGCCGGTCTTAATTTAGATGATTATATAATTGAATATTATGAACCTTGCGTAGGGGGACAATAATGCAAATTCAGATGACGGATTTTTACGCTAGGCTTGGCACGATCGCACTGATTATGGCGCTCGGTTTCTTCCTGGGTAAACGCAAAATAATCGACACACGAGGCAATAAGATGCTTGTAAACCTTTTGCTCTCGGTTTTTATGCCGGCATCGCTTTTTTCGGCCTTTCCGGCGGAATATAACCAAGAGACCTCCTCGCTTTTTGTGTCTGGTCTCATAGCTGGCTTTATTGTAATGTTTGCGCTGATTGTATTGTCGCGCATTATTTTTAACAAATACTTCTACCGTGGCGAGCTACGCTACGAATCGCAGTTTGCCTTGATCTTTAATAACGCAACTTTTCTGGGTTATCCGATTATTTCGAGCACTTTCGGCGAGCAAGGGATTATCCCATATTGTGGTTTTATTATCGCGTTCAATATCGCGTTATTCTCTTATGGTGTATTTTTATTTGAGCGCAAAGTCAGCAAGAAGCTCTTCCTTGGTATTGTAACGAATCCAAATATTATTGCTGTGATTTTGGGCATGCTAGTGTTTCTCTTTGACATAAAGTTACCAAGCTTCTTTACGAGCGCTGTAAGCTTCACGGGTGGCGCAACTACCGCTCTGTCGCTACTCAGTATTGGTTTTATGCTTTCGCATGCGGAAATCAAGAAGCTCGTGCGTAAGTGGCGCCTCGTTGTGACGGCGCTTATTCAGCTCATCTTGGGACCATTGTTGTGTTATTTTCTTTTGGCTGCGCTCGATTTTTCAAGAGAGGTAATTGTAGTTTGTACGCTAATTCAAGCTTTACCAACGGCAACAAGTCTTGGCCTCTTTGCGGCCAAATATAAAGGTGGTAATACTGTAGAATCTTCTGAACTTGTAACTATCTCGACTTTGCTATCGATTGGTACGATGCCGCTCATGGTGTGGTTGCTCCTGCTAAGATGAATTCGGGTATAATATAGTTATGAAAACAAGGAGTTCACGATGGGTTTAGATGCAAAAGGAAGAAATTTTTCTGCGCCACGTTTAACTCCGGGTAAAAGCTCCGAGTCGCTCGTTTATGGCTCGCCTAATATGCTCAAAGACCAGGCGCGCCAAATCGCCATTATGGATGCACGAGCACGTCAGTATGGCTTTGGTGGAATTAAATCTGTAAATAGTTCTACTCTAAATTCGGGTAGTTCGACTGCGACCAGCCTCTCGAGCGTGCCTTTAGGTACGCCGACCGGCTCCGGAGAGACTTCCTATACAGCTAAGCCCATTACGATTGATTCTAATCCAAATCATAGTTCTACGATGACGAACTCGGCGCGTGGCTATAGCTCTGTGCAAGCTAGGGCGAAAAATAAGACGAGTGGGATAATTATTGCTATTGTCTTGTTAATTGCGTTTGGTCCAATGATTTTGATGCTTCTGCTGGCGACCTTGTCGGCAATATTTGAAGTTCTCACCTATTGATGAGGGCAACTAAAAATGTTATAGTATAACCCTGAGTTTTTGAACTCAAATTTTTTCAATAGGAGGAAGAACCTATGCACCTTTTTAACATTGAATTGGCAGAACTTCGTCGTGTTGGTACTCCGTATTCCGGTAAGGCAAATGATGTCTGGCAAACGAACGATGAGCGTGTGCTGGAGATTACCGCAACTGATCGCGCCTCTGCAGGTAATGGCGCAAAACGCGCTGTCATTCCCGGCAAGGGTAGGGCCAATAACCGTATTTCGACCGAGATCTTTAAGCGTCTCGAAGCGGAAGGTATTAGCACGCATTATCTGGCGGAAGGCTCCGATGAGCAATCTAAATACGTCGTGAAAGCCGAGCCAATCAAACTTGAGGTTATCGGACGCTTCTTTACGGCTGGTAGCTTCTGTAGGGAGTACAGACTGCCGAAGAATATCCCTTCGAGGGTGTCTTTGTGGAGTTTACCTACAAGAACGATGCCGAGGGCGATCCCCGCATCACCGACCGTGAAATAGTGAAGGAAGGACTCGTGCATGATGCGGCGGACATTACCTTTATGAGGGATGTGACCGAAGAGGTGGCGTATATTCTGCGTGATTTCTTCGACGAGGTTGGCGCACAGCTTATCGACTTTAAGATTGAGTTTGGTTACTCGCCGTTCGGGAATATTGTCGTGATTGATGAGGTCTCCGGCGACACGGTTCGTGCTAGAGACAAGGTGACTGGTGAGTCCCTCGATAAGGACAGATTCCGTCTGGATCTCGAGAATGTGTCGTTGGGGTACTCTACTCTGGAGTCCCGCCTTGAAGCAGCGAAGTAATTCAATTCTTACCCCCCCCTCAGGCCTTCGGGCCTGGGGGGATTTTTCTTCTCTGTTTTTAAGTGGTAAAATAGGGCTATATGGCTATTCTATTACAAATAATTCTCTTGGTTGTAGGTTTCGTCCTTCTGATAAAAGGCGCAGATATTTTTGTGGACGGCGCCAGCAGTACTGCGAAACATTTTGGAATGCCAAAGATCTTAATCGGTCTCACGATTGTTGCTTTCGGTACGTCTGCTCCAGAATTCGCTGTCAGCGTTAAATCACTCTTGGCCGGTTCGGGGGATATGATGGTTGGTAACGTCGTTGGTTCGAATATTCTAAACATTCTTCTTATTCTCGGTACCGCTTCGCTGATTCACTCGCTCCCAGTCAAAAATAGCACCCTCAAGAAAGAAATCCCCCTACTCATCCTTATAACCATTATGTTTGGTACCTTGATGTGCGACAAGCTCTTTGGCTTCACGGACGCTAATTCTCTAACGCGTCAAGACGGTTTAGTGCTAACACTCGCCTTTGGTATCTTTATGTATTATCTCGTGGGCATGGTGCGTCGTCGCGCACGTCGCAAAGAAATTAATGCGAAGCTCGCTCTCGAGGGCAAGCCAGAGAAGTATAAACTCGTCGAAGACGATAACGTCGAGGTTAAGCCAATGAGCATTCAGAAGGCGATTGTCTTTATTATTCTTGGTATTGCTGGCATTATTATTGGTAGCAACTTTGTAGTAGACTCTGCGAGTGCAATTGCGCGTGCTTTGGGTGTTTCTGATGCCTTAATCGCGCTCACGATTGTTGCCTTTGGCACTTCTTTACCAGAACTTGTCACTTCTGTAGTAGCTGCCCGCAAAGGCGAATGTGATATCGCGATTGGCAATGTCGTCGGCTCAAATATCTTCAATATTGGCATCGTGGCAGGCATTCCGATTCTGCTTTTGGGAGGCGTGAGCGACATGACCTCGTTCACTTATGTCGATGTTGCGGTTATGTTGCTTGCGACGCTCTTGTTGTTTGTCTTCACGTTTAAAGATCGTCATGTGGGTAAGTTTGAAGGCGCAATCTTTTTGCTTGTCTTCTTGGCGTATTACGGCTACACTATTGCGCAAGCTTTAATTTGAAGCCTCAAGTAACGTTATATAGTATTCATCATAGCTTAGTCCAGAATCCTTAACTTGCTGGGCTAATTCTTTGCCAACATATCGGTAATGCCAGGCCTCTTCGGCAAAGCGGCTGTATTTTTCTTGTGATTCTTGGTAACGCCAGATAAAGCCATATTCCTGTGCGTGTTCTTTTAGCCAAGTAAACTCTTTAGAATAAGCAAAAGTGCCGTTATGTGGCGTCTTGACGTCTAATGCGAGTCCAGTGTGATGTTCGGAGAATCCCGGTTTTGCGACATGGCTTTCGCAATAGGCTTGGCCATACTGGGCACACTGCGCATTAAATACGGATTGTTGTTCAGCAACGCTGCGGTAAGCTGAATTGATTTCAAAAATTAAACCCTCTGCTTTGGCGGCGGCTTGCATTTCTTTGAAAGCTTCAAAGGCTTCTTGATTTAAGCGATAACCGTTACCTGCGTCGACTAAGTTCTCTGGCTCAAAATCTTCCGAAACGGCATAATTCTTGTTTACGAGCATGTCTATAGAAAAACTACTGCGCGTTTCATCTGCTTCGTATTCTGGTAAATCTAGGTTGTTTGCGACTTCATAGACGGCTTCCTGAATATCGCCTTCAATCGCTAAGTATCTATCTAGATCTTTTAATCTAGCGTAGCTTTTTGCGAAATAATCTTGTAAATGATCAATATGCTCGCGTTCGGATAGGAGAGTTATTTCGCTTTCCGAAAAACGCTCAAATATAAAATTTATATCATCTGGCGCATATTTTTTATCTAGAAAAGCGTTGGTAAGTGGCAGGAAATTATTAATCTCATGATAATTAATCTGTAGGTAGTCCTCGTAATGGTTTACTTGGTATTCTGGCGCCATCAGGATCTTACCTAAAGTCTCATTGAAACCTAAATCGCGCACTGTTTCGTACATGTCCTGCTTGAGAATATATTCGGCAAACTCTCGGCTATAACCCAAATTTTCGATTGTATTGCGGCGGCTAATCTTAATGCCTAGGGGAACACCAAAGCCGATCCCGGCCGCCAATAATACAAGCGTCGTGAAAAGTAAGATTTTGAGCCAACTAACACGCTTTCGCATAACTCTATTATACAAAAGAAAAAACCGTCACGGTATGTGACGGCTAGGGGTAAAGATGGTGCGATTAGCTCAAGATATCCGGGCGAACCTCCTTCTGGAGGAAGAACATCGACATTTCGTCTGGACCGACATGGCAGCCTACAGACGGGGCGGTTCTTTCGATACGAATCTTGGCTTCCGGAAAACGCTAACGTTTCTACGACAAGCCCAAGTATTAAGGCTATCGGCACAACTTCGGGTATTGGTGTCTATAAGGATCTTGGTAAATTTAAGTTTTATGACGGCATTATCACGGCTAGCACTTCGGCTATTCCGCGCGATAATATTACAACCGACGTTGAACATCTCTACGAGCCAACCTTCCACACGGATGCTTACGGTAACGATGTCTGCATCTTAACCTGGATGCGCGATTTACCAAGCCAACCAGGCAACTAGTGAAAGATGCAAAAACGGATCTTTAGGTTCATCTTATGTTGGAGTTAGGTGGGTATTGACAATCTATAGATAGGATTTGAAAATGAAAATAAGCTACGAATGCGCTGCAATTAAAACATAAGTTTAAGAAAGGAATAGAATGGAGCAAGACATAACCACTACGATGCCAGTTATCGATAGTAATAAGCAAAAAGGCGGAAAAGGATTAAAAATTACTACAACAATTTCCCTTATTGTGGCGATTTGCGGTATTGGCTTTGGTGCTTATGGTATGGTACGGAGTTTGCAAAAAGACAGTCAAATTGCTAGTCTGAAGACGCAATTAGAAAAATATGAAGATACTGGTACGGAAGAATTGTCCCAGGTGGTACCGGACGGTTATCTCGCAGTCTTCCATGGTGGTGTCGGCGAAATTACGCATGAAACTTATATCTATAAGGACAATAATGGGCAAGGTAACTATGGCTTTACATATATCAATACTACTAGTACTACAAAATCTTGGGGTAGTTCAGAATGGAAAACTACAATAACTAAACGTGGCTCATTTGATTGGACTGATGGTGCTTTTGTTGTAGCGCAAGAAAATGGTGCATATTCATATGTAACTATTCCGAACAGTGACAAGACTTATAGCATTGAGGAATTCCAAAATATGTTCCTTATGAACTAAATTTGCTACTAAAAACAGCCAAAATGCCGGGCAGCTGGGTAGCGGCTTTCTGTGAAAGCCTTGGGGTGCTGGCGTCGCCTCGGAAAACAGCGAAAGAATTCGCATTTTTGCTCGGCTCCTGGCTCGCGTGAACCTACGGTTCGCTCCCATCCGCCCTCGAGCACGGCAATAAAAAACACCTTATAGGTGTTTCTTCTTGTCGTGGTGGGGGCAGCTGGATTTGAACCAGCGACCAATCGGTTATGAGCCGACTGCTCTAACCGCTGAGCTATGCCCCCAGCGATGTAATTATTGTATCACAGATAAGGAGAACAGTGGGAAGCTTAGAGCTAGATATAGTGATATAATATGCTTATGAATAAAGTGGTCACGAAAGTACGTCGCTTTTTCTATCATCTTAAAACTGATTATCTGACCGCAAGCAATATCGTGGAAATTCTAGTCCTAATTATCTGCCTGTGGTCTACTTTTGGTGCAATCAACTCTATGTCGCGCAACTGGCAACTCAAACAGAAACTTCAGGATAAGAAACTTGAGGCTCAGCGCGTATCACTCGAGGTGGATAAACTGAAGCTCGAGCAACAGTATCTAAGGACTGACGAATATAAGGAACTGATGGCACGCTCCAAGGGCGGCATGATGGAGGAAGGCGAAACGATGGTGATCTTGCCGAGAAACTCCGAAGAGGCTAAAAATGCACACAAAGAAGACGCGAGCGCGCAAATTGTCGAAAAAAGTAATTTCGAGCAATGGCTAGACCTGCTTTTCTAGACGCTTGACAAAGCACGGGGAATGCTATAATATACTACATATATCGCGGGGTAGAGCAGCCCGGTAGCTCGTCTGGCCCATAACCAGAAGGTCGTTGGTTCAAATCCAACCCCCGCCACCATGTTAAGAATCAAACGCCATCCGGCGTCTTTTTTATTTCTTTACTTATAGCAATTAAAAAAGTCTCTACATCTATACCTCGAACTACTAAAAGCGAAATATAAATGCAGAGACTGTTTCTAGCTATTCATTAAATCTTCGCAACAATTCTGAACAATCATTGACCATTCGTTTTCAGGATGTGGCACTGCGTAAATTTCTCTAATTGTCATACTGTAACGAAGCGCCATTGACAGTTCTTGCGCGATGAGCGGAGCATTTGGCGCCATGATAGTTGCACCAAGGAACAACCCTCTTTTGTCGCAAATCATCTTAATAAAGCCAGAACGGTAATTTGAGGTGATCGAGGCATTACAGAAAAGAGGGCGGATTACCTTTTTATACTTGCGATCAGACCTAATACAATCGTCTTCTGTTAGCCCTACAACAGCGACAGCTGGATACAAATTCGTAGTACGCATTAAGCCGAGATAATCTACTATCTCTTTAGACTTTCCGATAATATGTGTAGCGGCAATCCTCGCCTCAAGCTTCGCTTTTGTACTAGAACTATGACCACCAATAACGTCACCACACGCAAAAATATTCTTGACGTTAGTTCTCATGTCGGGACCAACCTTGATGCCTTCGTGAGAGTATTTAACTTTGGCGTTTTCGAGACCAATATCTACATTTGGTGCCGAACCGGTACATAGTACCACTTCGTCCGCCTTTACGCTCTTTTCTTGACCGCCACGGATGAAAACGATCTTCTTTGCGCTATCTGCTTTTTCGATTGCGATTACGCGTGATTGAGTTAAGACTTTGATATTGTCTTTTGTGAAGATTTCTTCGAGTACCTGACCGACCTCTTCGTCTTCTTGCGGAAGAACGCGCACGGCTAAATCTGCAATTGTGACATCGCAACCCATTTCGGAAAAGTATTGTGCTACTTCACAACCGGTTGCGCCTGCGCCAACCACAAAAACGGATTTTGGTGGCCTAAGGATATAAGGCACATTTTCTGGTAACCAGTAATCAAGATTCTTTGGGATTTTAATGCCTGTATCAAGGATGGAAGCGCCAGTCGCGATTAAGATGTTTTTAGCTTTGATGGATTCTTCGCCGACGCTGATTTCGTGCGCGGACAACAGATGAGCTTGTCCATCAATGCAAGTGATTTTGTCTTCGGTATAAACGGATTCGTCGTCTGCGCCAGCGCGCTTCATAGCGAAGTTTTTCCAGTTGTTGACGGTTGGATAATTATAACGCAAGGCGTTGCTTGAAAGGCCTAATTTGGCGGCTTTCTTAGTCTCGTGCAAAAGTTGTGAGACATAGCTCAAGGCGCCCATCGGAATATCGCTGTAATTGAGGCTAGAGCCGCCCCATTTGTCACTCTCGATAATCGCTACAGAAAGACCTGCTTCATTAGCAAGAAAAGCCGCTTCGCTACCCGCGTCGCCACTACCAATGATTGCTAAATCGTAATCAAATCTCGCCATATCTTATATAATTTTATCATAATTTTCGTAGGCATAAGCAATATCAGCGTTGAGAGGCTTGAGCTGATTAATAGTCTGAATGCGTATATCCTCCTCGGTGATAGTGTCTTTGCTGGCTGCCCATTTGTCTACTGCGCTAGCTGCAAGCTCTGCGATTTGTTCGAGCCAACCTTGCGGCAAGCCCAAGCCTGCGCCGTGTTGAATAATATTTTGTTTTACTTTATCGTGTGAATATTCGTAATAATCTTCTTCCATGCTAGAATACCCAGAAACTTAAAACGGTTACCGCGAGCGTAATAAAGCCCCAACCTGAAAAATGTTTCAAAAATGCCTTGTTGTTAACACGCCACTTTTGTATCTCTACTACATTGTTGCCGTTACGAATGCGTGTCTTCAGAATGACGAGCGGCAGGATTGTAAGGGCGGTATAAAGCAGTAATCCGACAATCTGCCAAAAGCCACTCAAGCTAAGAATACCATAGGCCGCAACTACGTAAAGCGATAAGCTAATTGGCGCTTCGGCGAAACTGCTTAAGATTCCGAGCGAAAAAGCCTCAATCGCGTCGTCGGTTTCGCGAGCGCGTTTTCCGATGAATTTCGCGAAGGAACGCGGTAGCCAAAGTTCGGTACGACTGCCTTTGCGGAAATAAAAACGCCACATTACGATCGAGCTTACAAAGAGGATGCCAACGAGTACCATTAAGGCATGCTTAGCGTCAAAATTGCCATCAAATAATACGCCCAGAATAAATGCAATCGCGCCGACAGAAAGGAAACTAATTGCGGCTGTGCCTACAATATAACTCTTAGCGAGAATATTTGTCTTGCGGCGACGATGTTTGCCGATGCTGGCGTGAAAAAGTAAAATCAAGGCTCCAAAACTGAGTTGCAAAGTCGCCTGTGTTACCCCCGCGAGCAGAATGATCGCGATATTCATGAAATCGCTCATGATTAAATTTTAGCATATTTGCAAAAACATTACACTTATGCTTGGCGCTTTTCTGGGGCTCATATATGATACTGGCATGAAAACGAAATACGCAGCTACAATTATAAGTTTAATAACAGCTTTTATTCCTTTTGTTGCCCCGGTCTGAGCTGAAGAGGCATTAGAACCTGAGTCTCAGGCACTCTATTTTTACGCTGTTAATGTGGGCTATAAGGATGATATTTCCTCTCAAAACTACGATTATTTCGAACTTCGTAAGGCTACTGAGGAGGATTTATCACTCGAAGATTACCAGATTATTTACACTAACAGTAGCGGCAATCCGTCGACGCCCTTAAGTTTCTCAGAGGGCACGATGCTTCGTGGTGAATCTCTAGTTTTGGGTTTCTCGAAAAGCCCGCAATATGAGAATGCTCCTGAGGATTATCTTTATACCTTTAGTTCATCTGGTCTCGCCTCTACCTCGGGTAAACTTTCGTTATATTATCGGGATACGCTTGAGGATGAAATTTGTTGGGGTAAACTCACTTGCGGCAAACAAATTACAAAATTCGCGACGACGGAAGAGAGTAATTATAGCTACGTCTTTTTGGACGACGAACTAAAAGCTGAAAAATACTACCCTAACATCGTCGAAGACGCTCTCTGAAGGGAAGTAGTCGAACCAGTTTCAGTAGATTCTTGTCAGGGGCTGTATATCAATGAAATCTATTCCTACTATGAGTCTTCCGCTTCGGAACAGTTTGTTGAGTTATATAATTCTGGAGATGCTTGCGAACTAAATAATCTTTCTTTGCATTACAAAAACAAGCAATATGCCTTGCAAGGAAATATATCGCGGGGCGAATATTTGGTCTATCAAAATGAAGCGCTAGTGTTAACAAAGAATCCTACTTTAGAGAATATTCTTGAAATCGTAGACACGAATGATAATGTCTTAAATTCTGTAAGTTATCCGCACGGTCAAAAATCCGGCCTGTCGTATAGTCTGTTCGGTGACGAATGAAAGCTAAGCTACGCGCGCACGCCTGGTAATGAAAATGTTTATCAGGAATTCCAGACCTGTCCGGAAGGTAAGGAAATCAATCCCGAGACAGGGAATTGTGTTAAAATTGAAGACTCTACCGAAACGGTTTGTCCTGAAGGAAAATATCTCAATCCCGAAACTGGACGTTGTAAAACTATCGATGATGATGGGCTAACGGAATGCGCCGAGGGCTACGAGCGTAATCCGGAGACGAATCGCTGTCGCAAAATTCAAACTACCGATGCGAGCGAATATGCGGTCAAGACTTCGGCAGAGACGAGTTATTCGGTACCGAAACGCTTTGCGGCCTATGGTCTCTTGATATTGGCGGTTATTGTGGGCTTAGGCTATCTGGTATTTCAATTTCGCTTCGAGCTTGGTAAATTCTTCAGAACGATTTTTACAAACTTAAAGAACCTATTTTCTCGCCGCAAGAAGTCGCGTGCCATATAATTAAGGTATGGCAAAAAAGCGTATCTTAGGCGTTGATCCTGGCACGGGCATCTGTGGTTTTGGTGTGGTAGAATTTGCGCTTCATAAAAAGCCACATATGGTGACAGCTGGCGTAATCTCGACCCCGGCACACACACCACTCGCTGATCGTTTGATGGATATCTATGATTCGCTTAATCAGATTATTGATGAGACTCAACCAGATGAAGTTTCGATCGAAAAACTCTTTTTTAATCAAAACATTACTACGGGTATTAGTGTGGCCGAGGCGCGTGGTGTTGTCCTTTTAGTCATGAAACAGCGCAAACTTCCAATTTCGGAATATACTCCTCTGCAAATCAAACAGAGTCTTACGGGCTATGGACGCGCAGAAAAGAAACAGATGCAGGAAATGGTGCGCCAATTTCTAGGCATGAAGGATGTTGTAAAACCTGACGATGCGGCCGATGCGCTCGCGGCAGCAATCACGCATGCAATGATGACGCGTGCGGCCTACTCCTAGTGTAAAATAAAGATATGATTGCACATATTAAGGGAGAAATAGCGGAAAAATTCGCAAATTCAGTCATTATTGATGTTCAGGGTGTTGGTTATGAGGTTGGCCTGACTTCTCCGGATTTCGATACGCTCACTCTGAACGAAACGGTTAAACTTTACACTTATCATCACATCCGCGAACAGTCGGAGGAACTTTTTGGTTTTACAGCGCTTGAGGGTAAGAAGCTTTTCGAGATGTTAATTACCGTGCAGGGAATTGGTCCTAAGGCCGCCATGGCGATACTTTCGCTTGGTAGTTATGAGGAAGTACGCAATGCGATCGCGAACGCCGACGCGGGCTTTATTTCGAAAGCGAGCGGCGTAGGTAAGAAGTCTGCCGAGCGCGTAATTGTGGATTTGGGCGAAAAAGTCGGCCTGCCGACCTATTATGGCCGCAAGGGTGAGCCTACGGTCAATGTTACGCTTCCAGCCAATGACGAGGCACTTGATGCGCTTATGGCGCTCGGTTTCCAATTAGCCGATGCTACGCGCGCGCTTGAAGGGATCGACTTAGATTTGCCGGTCGAAGAACGTATCCGCCAGGCTTTAAAAAGCCGAAAATAGTGTTAAAATAACGTTATTTTGGAAAAACGAAATTTTGCACTCTACCTCTGTTAAAATGCCGTGAAATACGCCCGAAATAAGCATAAGTATTGACATATTTCTCTAGCTTTGCTATAATACTAGTTATGCTCATTCCGTATTAACGGTTTATAGGGGACAAAAGGTCGTTTAGAGCATACATTAGTAAGCAGGAGAACACCATGAAGAAGCGTAGCCGCAAGGGGACGCTTAGAGTGGAAGACACACTTCGTTGGAATGAATACATCGAAATGTAGTCACAAAAAACAGCCTTAGGGCTGTTTTTTGGTGTTACTGTTGAAATCTTGGGTTATTCTTCTGCGGAAGCGCTGCTTGTCTTTGTTTCGGCAGTGCTGGCGGATTTTTTGCCCAGAGCGATATCGATTTTATCGCAGATGGCATCCTCGACTTCGTCAAAAGTCTTAATGTCGGTAATATCTACCCACTCGCCATTGACATGAACAGAAGGTGTTGCGGTAACATTATCGTAATCTTTACCTAGTGCGTAATCGAAATCGATTTTCTTTAGGATATCTTCGTTGCTAAGATCCGTGCGGAACTGATTAACGTCGCCATCCTTTGCTACGCCAGCGAAGAGCTCAGCTAAGGTATTAGTGCGAGCCTCGCCCGTCTTTTCTTTCCATGAACTCTGGTTCGAATAGAGTATTTCGTACATTTCCCAGTAGTAGCCCTGTTTGCCGGCAGCTTCGGCGGCAGCAGAGGCGGCGCGTGCATTAGCGTGACCACTAATTGGGAAGTTGCGGAACACAAAAGCGACCTCGTCTTTGTATTTGTTGTAAATTGAATCAATATGTGGCGCCATCGAGGCACAACCTGGGCACTGATAATCGGCGTATTCTACGACCACAACTGACGAATTGGCGTTGCCGCGTACATGGTCGGCGATGTAGCCGTTTTCTTCGCGCGCTTCAATGATTTTGCCGGTATTAATAGAACTATAATCTGTTTCTGGTTCTTGATTTGGATGAATGATACTGAAAGCTACAAGTGCTCCGAAAGCACCAAGGATTAAAATGATGATAGCGACTGTGAATTTATTCATGCTAAAATTATATCAAATGGCGCCACTATTTTATAAGATGATGACGAAAATCGTGCGCTCTCTTGATCCGAAGCTGGAGCGCTTCCGTCCACCAAAACGGAGCGTGCCTTACGTACCGAAAAATCGTCGTGATTTTGAAGGAGTTTTAAATCGTAGCTCCGACGCAATCATTAGCGAACAGCAAAAATATATCGTTGCCGCCCTACTGCGTTTGGATAAAATTCGTGCAAAAGACCTGATGCTTCCTAAGAGCAAACTAGCGCTCTTAAAAGAAGACGAAAAGCTCAGTATGTTTACACTGGATCGTCTTTCGAAAAGTGGTACAAATATCTTTCCGGTTGTAAATAAAGAAGGGCAGGTACTTGGCGTGATTCATCAAGAAGATATTGATATCGCGCGTGTCTCGGAAGATGACAATATCTCGCCTTATTTGGACGAAAAGTTGTATTATGTACGACCGGACTATACAATCGAGCAACTCTTCTCGGTATTTTTGCGCACGGGGCAGGGCTATGCTATCGTGATTGATGAAAAAATGCATCTTGTAGGCGCAGTGTCGCTCGAACGGCTGTTTTCGATGGTATTTGACGTCACACCAGATGACTTCTGCGAAGATTCAGATATTTGGTCTGTTGCAAATCGTAAGCTGTAGGCTAAAAAGCTTATGCTAAAATATAAGTATGATGTGGGCGATTTTTCCGATTATTGCTGCGACTTTTTACAATTTTAGTAGCTACATCGAGAACGAGCTTGTAGATAACTCTCTCCCGAAAAAGAAGGCGGGAGCCTTTGCCTTTTTGCATATTCCCGGTCTGATTTTGTCGCTCATTTTGCTACTTGCAGTTTTTGGTCGGCCGGTCTTTATGGTAGACCCCGCGAATGCGATCGGTCTAATGATTGCGGGCGCTATAAATGTGATTGGTCATATCTACTATTATCGTGCGCTCCAAGCCGGGGATAATATTGATATTACAATCTTTGGCCAAACCTCGCCGCTGATTACCTTGGGACTCGGTGTGTTGTTCTTAGGAGAAGCGATTACTGCGAATCAGGCGATTGGCTTTATGTTAATTCTCTTTGCTGTGGCGGTGATTATTTTTGCTTCTAGCAAGAAACATACTCCAGATTTCAAAACGGCTGGCGTCACGCTCATTTCGACCTTTTTCTCGGTAGCTTCGGATATTATCTATGTTTATTTTCTACCAAAAAGTAGTGTTCTTGATGTTACACTCTTCGGACAATCATTCTTCTTCTTCCAGATGGGTTCCCTAATTTTCTCAGTACTTCTCTTGGTAATATTTCTTTCTTGGCGCGAAGCGGCTGTCAAAAACTTCGTACATTCTAGAAAGGCCGTACGCAATTTGGCCCTCGCCGCAGTAGAGAATATCTGTTTCTACATCGGTGACATGGCATATAAGTTTGGCTTAATTATTGTGCCAGTTGTAGCGCTTTTGAATGTCGTAGATAAGGGTGTTTCGTTGTTTGTATCGCTACTTTTGACAATTGTTCTCTCGAAAATCTTCCCGCGGGTTATTAAGGCGGGGAAGTTTAGCAAAGAGATGGCTGTACGCTATTCAATTGCGGGTGCCTTAGTAATAATCGGCATCCTTGTAATGAATTAGCACTCTTGCACCACAGAGTGCTAAATGTTATAATCTGTTGGTATGAGCAAGAGAGATTACTACGAAGTTCTTGACGTTAACAAAGGCGCTTCTGATGACGAAATCAAGAAGGCCTTCCGTAAGCTTGCTATTAAGTATCATCCAGACAAGAATCCTGGCAACAAAGAAGCCGAGGAAAAGTTCAAAGAGGCAAACGAAGCTTATTCGGTTCTGAGTGATAAAGACAAGCGTGCGCGCTATGATCAGTTTGGCCATGCTGGCGTTGGCGGTGCGGGCGGTGGCGGTAATCCTTTTGAAGGCTTTAACTTTAATGGCCAAAGCTTTAACTTTGACTTTGGCGGTGGCATGGGCGGCGGTCTTGACGATATTCTTGGCTCGCTCTTTGGCATGGGCGGTTTTCGTACAGCGCGCCGTGGTCGTGACTACAAAACCTCCTGTACAATCGATTTTGATGAGGCTATTTTTGGCACAACGAAGAATATTAACGTGGACGGCGAGGAAATTCCTCTCAAAATTCCGGCTGGTATTTATGATGGTCAGCGCATCCGTTTGAGTGGGCGCGGTGGTCAGGCTCCACAACAGGGTGGTCAGCGCGGGGATTTGTATGTAGAAGTCCGCGTACGCGCACATAAAACTTTGACGCGTGAGGGTGACTTGATTCTTTCTGAGGCAACAGTATCGATGGTTGATGCTGTGCTTGGTACCGAAATCGATGTCGAAACAATTGATGGCAAGATTACGATGAAAGTTCCGGCAGGCACGCAACCTGGCACACATTTTAAGTTAAATGGTCATGGTGCTCCGCGCCTTGGCTCTGATGAGCGTGGTCCGCAGATTGTGACTGTTAATGTTGAAATTCCGAAGAAACTCAATAAAAAACAGCGTGATCTCATGGAACAATTCCGCAATACAAAAAAGCACGGATTATTTAGCTAAAACAAAACCGCATCTTACTATGCGGTTTTTTGTAGAAAGGCTTTAGCGGCTGGCGTCACGATGCGACCTTTAGGTGTGCGCTGAATGAAGCCGAGCTGCATAAGATAAGGCTCGTAAAAATCCTCGATTGTGCTAGCTTCGTCGCCGGTTAAGGCGGCGATAGTATTTAGACCGACTGGTCTATCGTTGTATTTTTCAATCATGAGTGTGAGCATATTGCGATCACCTGGATCAAGACCAAGCTCATCAATTTCGAGCATCTTAAGGGCGGACTCGGCGGTCGGTACATCGATAAAACCATCGGCATTGACGTCGGCAAAATCGCGCACGCGTTTTAGAAGGCGGTTGGCGATGCGTGGCGTGAGGCGAGAACGTGTAGAAAGCATCTGAGCGGCCTCTGGTGTGATCTTTGTTTCTAGCAAAGCGGCGGAACGCTCGATAATCTTCTGGATGTCGTCATTCTTATAGTATTCAAGGCGGAAACTCTGACCAAAACGGTCGCGGAGTGGCGCGGCAAGGCTACCCGTGCGCGTAGTGGCGCCAATCAGGGTGAATCTTGGCAAATCGAGGCGAACGCTACGGGCGGCCGGACCTTTGCCAATCACGATATCTAGCTTGTAATCCTCCATCGCGGAGTAAAGAATTTCTTCTACGGAGCGACGCAGGCGGTGAATTTCGTCGATAAACAGCACGTCGCCGTCGGCTAGGTTAGTTAAAATACTGGCAAGGTCGCCTGCTTTTTCAATACTTGGACCAGAAGTGGCGCGGAAATTGGCATTCATCTCGTGTGCGATTACGCTAGCCATAGTGGTCTTGCCAAGTCCTGGTGGTCCAAATAGCAAGACGTGATCGAGTACGTCGCCGCGTTTCTTGGCGGCCTGGATTGCGAGTTTAAGATTAGTTTTGAGACGAGGCTGCCCAATGTATTCGTCGAAGGTGGTCGGACGCAGGGAAAATTCAACCGCCTTTTCCTCTGGGTCGTCTTCGTGGATACTGGTATCTATAACCCTCTCTATTCCCATGTTTTCTATTATACCCCATTCTCATCTGTTGTGTTATTGACCGTTCGCAAGAACGCCCTTGTCGCGATATAATAAGATAAAACTAAGGAGGAATATGGGGAACTTAAGTGGTACGAAAACCGAAGCTAACTTGAATGCGGCTTTTGCTGGCGAATCTCAGGCACGTGTTAAATATGAATACTATGCCAGCAAGGCCAAGAAAGAGGGTTACGAGCAGATTTCGGCACTTTTTGCTGAGACGAGCGGCAACGAAAAAGAGCATGCTAAAATCTGGTTCAAATATCTCCATGATGGTGGTGTTCCTGAAACTAGCGAAAACCTCATCGATGCTATCAAGGGCGAAGATTACGAGACGAACGAAATGTATGTTCAGTTCGCTAAAGAAGCGCGTGAGGAAGGCTTCGATGAAATCGCTGATCTCTTTGAAAAAGTTGGCAAGATTGAATCTGACCACGAAAAGCGCTTCAAGCAGCTTAAAGAGCGCCTCGAGGGCGGCATGGTCTTTAAGCGTGACGGTGTAGCGGTTTGGAAGTGCCGCAATTGTGGCTATATCCATATCGGTGATAAAGCCCCAGAAACTTGTCCAGTTTGCAAGCACCCTCAGGCTTACTTTGAAATCAGCGCTGAAAACTATTAATCTAAGATGACTAAGCGCAATATCCGCCGCCTGCGTCGCCTAGGTGTTGCATTACTGGGTCTAGCGTCCTTCGTTTGCTACTTGATTCTGAACCCTGATTCATATCAAGCGGTTATTGAAGGGGCGGATTTTGATGCTTTGTGGGGCTCGGTAACGCCAGAAGCCCTGCCAGAGTTAAAAACGGAGCAAACGGAGGCGGATTCGCTCCTCGCGCGCGATGTGCTTGAGAATCTTGCCGTGCAAGAGAAGGATAATTCTGAGAAATACTATCGTAAGCTTTTCTATGATGATTGGGGTATGACCGCTTCTGGTTGTAATACGCGCGAAGCAATTCTTTTACGCGATCTTAAAGATACGACCCTGAAAGGCTGCAAGGTTCAGACTGGCATTCTCGAAGATCCGTATACTGGTAAAATGATTCAGTTTCAGCGCGGACAGGATACCTCGAGTGAAGTGCAGATTGATCATGTTGTGGCGCTCAGTAACGCTTGGTCTACTGGGGCCTTTGCTCTCGATAAAGATACGCGCTACGCGATCAGTCAGGATCCGCTCAATCTCTTAGCTGTGGATGGGCCGGCGAATCAGCAAAAATCCGACAAAGATGCGTCGGATTGGTTGCCTTCGAACGAGGCTTTTCAGTGTCAGTATGTCGCGCGCCAGATTTCCGTGAAGTATAAGTACAAACTTTGGGTGACGCCGCGCGAAAAACTGAAGATGCAAGAAGTCTTGACTAACTGTCCAGAAGAAACTACTGTAGGACTTGAAAAGCCGTAATGCGGAAGTTGTCGCCCGAAACCTCGGCAACAGCTAATCTAACTTCGCATTTAACTGAGCTCGATGCAATATAAGCTTCGGCTGCGAAGCGCATTTGCTCGAGTTTTTTGTTGTTTACGCGGTCGACTCCGCTACTATTGGTGGTATTGCGGCAATATTTGACCTCGGTAAAATACACGACGCCTTCGTATGAGCTTACGATATCGATTTCGTAGAACTTTGTTTTCCAGTTGCGCGCGATAATAGTATGTTTCTTACGCCTGAGGGCTTCGGCAACGATCGCCTCGGCACGTGCGCCGGCATCAGCACTTTGTTTTGCTTTGGTTTTGCGGACCTTTTTAGGTTTTTCTCGCTTTGCAAGTTCGGCAATCGGACGAAAGCTTCTACGATGTTCTGGGCAGAGACCAAGTTTCTCGATAGCGGCTTTGTGTGCGGCAGTGCCATAGCCAACGTGTTTCTCGAAGCCATAACCTGGGAACTTATCGGCTAGCTCATACATGTAGTGATCGCGACTGACTTTCGCGATAATCGAGGCGGCTGAAACCTCCGGTACGAGCTGATCGGCCTTAGGCAAGAATTGTGCGATATTCTCATATTTCGTGCCACGGAGAAAGTTCATGGTACCGTCAATGATTACCTCGTCAAACTCACCTGAGATCTGCGATACGGCATCGCGGGCGGCCTTACAAAGGGCTTCAGTGAGACCTAATTCATCGAGTTCGGCGGCAGGAATCCAACCAAGACCAAAGATAGCTTTCTCGCGGATGATTTCGGCAAGTGCTTCGCGCTTTTTTGCGCTTAATTTTTTACTATCGTTCAAACCTTCGATTGGTTCGGGTAAAAGGCATGCGCCAACAACAAGAGGTCCTGCCCAAGGACCTCTTCCAACTTCATCTATTCCTAAAATAGCCAATTAGGCTTCAACCTTTGCTTCTTCGGCTGGAGCTTCAACGGCTTCGGCTTTTTCTGCTTCTGGCAAAGTATTAGCGGCCTTGCGGTCGAAATCTTTGTTGACGAGACGAGCAGATTTACCAGAACGTTCGCGGAGGTAGCGCAAATTGTTGCGGCGAACCTTACCACGGCGGACAATCTCAATCTTCTCTACGAGTGGGCTGTGAATCAAGAAGCTCTTCTCGACACCAACACCACTTGTAACCTTGCGGACTACGAAGCGCTCAGTATGGGAAGCTTTGCGATCGACACGAATAACCGTGCCTTCGAAAACCTGAATACGGAACTTATCGCCTTCCTTAATTTTCTGCGACACACGCACTGTGTCGCCCGAACGCACGTCAACGACGGCACTCTTCTTTTGGGCATCTCCCACCATTTTTAGTAGTTCAAACGACATATTCTTACCTTTAATAATTAAAACTTTTCTTATTTTAGCATATTTTTACGGGATTGAAAAGGGGTAACCGCATAGAAAAACAGTTTTAATATCTGTAATGATAAGAATTAGATGACGCGACCGACTTCTTCGATATTAGTGTCGCCACGGAGGGCGGCGAGCACGCCTTTTTGTTCGAGCGTGAGCATACCGTTGGCGCGGGCAGTTTCTTCGATGGCACGGGTATTAAAGGCGCCAGCATCACCACGTAGGAAGGCCTGAATCGGCTCCGTTACAACCATTTGCTCCATGATTGCTACGCGACCTTTATAGCCAAATGGGTTTTCTTCGTTTGGAACGGCGCGATAAAGCGTAATATCGTCGAGGTTATAATCGGTTTTGACGTTGGCAAGTACGCGTTTGATGTAGTTTTTTGTATTCTCGTCGGCTTTGTAGGCTTCTTTATGATTGTCGAGTCTGCGCACAAGGCGCTGTGCGATGAGCAAGCGGACCGAGGTTGAAAAGACTGGGTTTACGCCAATAAGATCAATCATACGCGCGAAAGCGGCGCTTGTGGTATTAGCGTGGAAAGAAGACAAGACTAAGTGGCCGGTGATTGAGGCCTGAATCGCAGTCTTAGCGGTATCGGCGTCGCGAATCTCGCCCACCATCACGACGTCAGGGTCGAGACGAAGCACGGAGCGAAGACCGTCGGCAAATGAGCCGCCGTCATTAGTGGCGATTGGAATCTGCGAAATGCCCGCGATGCCGTATTCGATTGGATCCTCAAGAGTAATAATCTTGCGCTCGGACGTATTAAGGGCGTTCAGGATTGAATATAGCGTGGTAGACTTACCAGAACCCGTTGGACCAACCATTAGGACGAGGCCGCGAGGGTGAGAAATTACTTCGGAGATCTCTTTACGCTCGGCTTCGGTAATACCGAGGAGGTCAAGATTCAGAAGGCTTTCGTCAAAGTTGAATAGACGCAAAACGGCATCTTGACCGTAAAGCGTTGGCACCATCTCGACGCGAAGGTTTAAAAGATGAGTTGCGCCTTCTCGAACGATTTCCTTTTGCATATGACCAGACTGTGGTTTACTACTAGCTGTCGAAACATTGGCGCGAGAACTCAGCTCGCCCATAAAAATGCGGTAACGCTCGCGCGAAAGTTCTGCGACCGGGTGCAAAATACCGTCGACGCGCATACGGATACGGATGGCATTACGTAGGTTCTCGATGTGAATATCGCTCGTACCGAGCCTGTCGGCCTGATCAAGAAGATAGTCAAAAACTTTGTCGGTTGAGACGGTGTTCAGTGTGCGTGAAACGGACTGAATAGTTTCGCTATCGCCTTCCTTAGCAATCTCAATATCGTCATAGACTACTTCCTGCGGAGGATCGTAACGATAAATCAAGACATTAAAGGCCGATTCGGATATCATGAAGAACGCGACGCGATCGCCGGCCTCTTCGTATTTATCAATCAAACTATTGATGTAGGTACGAGGGGTTTGACTCGTGATAAAGAAAGAATAGGTGCCGCTGTTCTCGCCGGACTTATAAGGGACGATATGATTCTTACGCATATCGGCTTTTTGAAGAATATTTGGCACGAGTGGCATGGTCTGCTCGAAATCGCGCGTATCCTTATATGTTATCCCGAGAAGCTTAGCACGCCTCTCTGTGTTTTCTTCGTCATTCTGCCTGCGCTTGCGCTGTACCTCATCCTCATTCATAATCTTATTGTAGCATGAAAAAGCTCATAGTTATTCTGCATAATATCCGTTCTACCTACAATGTAGGTGCGATTTTGCGCACTTGTGATTGTCTGGGGATTGATGAGGTAGTCTTTTCGGGATATACGCCATTTATAGATAAAGGGCTACCCTATGAGCGTGAAAAACTCAAGAAACAGATTCATAAAACTGCCTTGGGGGCTGAAGAGACCTTAAAATGGCACCGCGCCGAAGATATTTTTACGGAAATTGAGGCACAAAAGACCAAGGGCTTGAAAATTGTTGCACTAGAGCAGGGTGAAAATTCACTTAATCTCGCCGACGGGCAAGATTTTATTGAGGATATGGCTTTAGTTCTCGGTGAAGAGGTCCACGGTGTGTCAAACGACATTCTTGAGAAATGCGATTACCTCCTTGAAATTCCGATGTGTGGTACAAAAGAGTCCTTTAATGTTTCAGTCGCCACCGGAATTGCACTCTTTGCTCTCCGTAAGAACGAGCTTAGCGGCTCACGAAAATTTCTACGTACGCAAATATAACACCTATAACCATCAAAATATCGCGAATGCCGCCAATCCAGCCTACAATCTGACTTGTTAGCGTGTCGAAACTGAGATAAGCCGAAACGATACCAGAAACAAGCACAGTGATCATTAGGGCGAAAATAATGGACCCAATGATGCGTATGGCGCCAAACAGGCAGGAGTGCCCCATGCGAAAATAGAGCACGAGTGGGATAAGTGCAACAAAAACCAGATATAAAATATTTTGTAATAGGCCGAGATCTAGCACTGGAATTAAGCGGTTAAGAAACTCCGCAAAAACCATACCAAAGCTACTATATATTGCCAAGCCAGCAATCATCGCTATAAACGGTACGCCCACCTGCCTCTTGAAAAAGAGGAAACAGATAATTAATAGCACTAAAATAATTGCTAATGCCATATAAAGGCATTATAGCATAAGCCGAATCAAGGAGATAATCAGTCTTTTTCGGAGTTTTCTGGTTTTTCGGGGGTGACGTCTTCTGCGATTTTGGCAGAAGGGTTGTAATTGCTGTCTTTAGCTTTTCTATGCGAGTCAGTGACTAGCTTTGAAATAATAGCAACTTCATCATGGGGTGTATCTAGGAGCTCGAAAGTATAGGTGGTTTCATCGCCGACTGTCGACATGCGAAGGGTACCAACGTTGAAGACGGTATCGAAGAAGCCGTTTTGCTTGAATGAGACATCCTCGATGCGCTGGAGGTCAATGATATTCATGGAACCACTAAAAAGAGAAGTGCGAATCTGCTGAATTGCGCGCTTGTTTGTGACGAACATTTTGTTGTCGTAATAAACGATATGAGACACGATGGCGGTCATGATGATAATAAAATAGGCCAAACCAACGATAATATACAGGTATTTTGTCGACTCGCTACCCACCATGTTGAGAAAGTCGACCACGAAAGAATTATTAGCCACGACGACTAAGATGGTAGATAAAAGAATGATAATAATAGCAGTAAAAAGCCAAATGCCTAACAGGCCAAGCTTAGTACGCGTCATGGAAAGAACAATATGTTCGTCCTCCTGGAGATCGATATTTGGAAATTTTTTCGCGCTTTGAGCATTTTTTGCGCTCCGAGCATTGCGCAATTTCTCTAGTTCCTTCTTCATAGTGCTATTATAACATGACAGGAGAAAACAGAAAAAACGCCCTTGTCTAATACTTGACATAAGCATTAAAAAATAGTATAATAAAAAAGATTTACATAGGTAAATATTTTATATGGAAAAAACAATAATTGGTCGCGAGGTTAAAGTCGATATCGACGGCGTCGCGAGCGGTATTCCGGCGAAGGTTGATACCGGCGCTGATGGTTCCGCAATCTGGGCGAGCAGAATTCGTGTTGATGAGGAAGGTAATTTGCGCTTCTATCTTTTCGACAAAAGCTCCCCGTTCTATACCGGCAAAGAAATAGTCACGAAAGACTATACTGTAACAGAGGTTACAAGTGCATCTGGGCATGTTTTGATTAAGTTTTGCCCGTATTTTAAGATTAATATCGCCGGAAAAACCATTCGTGCGCGCTTCGGTTTAAGCGATCGCTCGAAACACCGCTACCCAATTTTGATTGGAAGGCGTACAATTTCTGGGAAGTTTCTCGTCGATGTAAGCAAAGATGAGAACTTAATTCCGCTTCGTAATCATCACAAGCACTTACGCGATGAACTCGAGGCTAATCCGTACGAATTTTATAAGAAATATTATCTAAAAGAGGACTAATTATGAAAATCGCAATTTTGTCGAATGGAGATAAGAATTACTCCACTCAGCGACTTGTGGAAGAGGCTGAAAAGCGTGGCCACGAAGTCGAGATTGTGAAATACAAGAACTGTTTCGTATCGATCGAACAGGGCAACAATGCGGTTTATTATAAAGGTAAACCCCTGCCAAAGTACGATGCAGTTATTCCGCGTATTGCAAACTATATGACCAAGTATGGCACCACGATTGTGCGCCAGCTTGAGATGCAGGGCGACTATGTCCTATCTAAGTCTATCGCAATCACGCGTGCCCGCAACAAGCTTCGCTCAATGCAGCTGCTTGCGAAAGATGGTGTAGATATTCCAAAAACGGTTGTTTCGCGCAACACGACGGATATCGATGAGCTTCTTGAACAACTTGGCGAGATGCCAGTAATTATTAAGCTTGCTAGCGGCACGCACGGTAATGGCGTGGTTCTTGCTGAGAACCGCAAGGCTGCTAAGTCTGTATTGCAGGCCTTCTATCTTACAAATGACGATGGCGTAAACATTCTCCTTCAGGAATTCGTGAAGGAATCCGCCGGTACAGATATTCGTGCCTTCGTGGTTGGTAACAAGGTAGTCGCTAGTATGAAGCGCCAGAGTCTTGATGATGACTTCCGTTCCAATCTTCACAAGGGCGGTACGGGCAAGCCAATCAAACTCACACCAGATGAGGAAAAGATTGCCGTTAAAGCCGCAAAGGCGATGGGTCTAAGTGTTGCAGGCGTGGATATCATGCGTAGCGCGCGCGGTCCATTAGTGCTTGAGGTGAACGCCTCGCCTGGATTTGGTATTGAAAAAGTTACCGGTCGCAACGTGGCCGGTAAGATTATCGAATACGTTGAGCAGAATGCTAAGCGTACAGTTCGCCGCGACAAGGTTGGTGCTTAAATAAAAAATAACTAGGGCTTCGGTCCTAGTTATTTTTTTGTTGGTGGCAAGATTCTGTATGGTAGTAAAGGCGTTAATGTGCGCCATCTGTAGTCATGCGAAGAGGTTATATACTATTACAGAATGGTACTATTCGTTGCTATATAATTACTTTTTGGCAACATGGGTATTTGGTTGCGATTTTGGCAACTAAATACTATCAAAAAGCACCGGCTAATCCGGTGCTTTGTCTTAATTACGATTTGTTTTAACGAAATCTTCTTCTTTCTCCATCGTAGAGCGGAGTACGTATTCTTTGCAATGGTTATCTTCGTTACAATTTTTGCCTTCGTAGCTAAAGTTGCCACCCTCTTGCCAGAGATTGACGCCGATTGGGTCGGTGAAAAGGTTTGGATCGATCCAAGGTAGCATATCGGCATTGTCGATGGTTTCTGGATAATAACCCTTTTCGCGGTAATAACCTTCTTCAAGTGCGTAATAGATGGCGTTAATGGAAACTTTGCGCTTTTCGTCGCGGTCCATTTTGGCGATGTCCTGCTTCTGGAAAAAGAAGAGAACTGCGAAAACGCCCACAATAACAATGCAAATAATAATCTCTAAAACAGTAAAGCCTTTTTTCGTCTTCATTACTAATATTTTAGCATAAAAATAGCCCCAAAGGGCGGTTCATTGAATGGTAGCACCAACTGGGATCGAACCAGTGACCTTAGGCTTATGAGTCCTACGCTCTAACCAGCTGAGCTATGGTGCCACGCTAAATTGTTAAACCAATCTTGCGCTCAGCTGGTTAGAGCGAACGCTTGATAATGATTTCTCGGCGCCTTCGCGCCTCGACACCGCAGCTGAGCTATGGTGCCACAATATTTAGAGTATATCAGATATAAAACAGGATTGCTAGCGAAAGCTATAAAAATAGCCCAAAGGCTATCAATAAATGGCGGAAGGGGTGGGATTCGAACTCACGGAGCTTTTTACACTCGCCGGTTTTCAAGACCGGTACCTTAAACCACTCGGTCACCCTTCCACTTAGGCTATTTTAACATAGTTTTACCTCGAGTGCAAAGCGTGGCATAATTTCTAAAAAGGAGAGCCATGAAAGTTAGAGTTAAGAAAATTGCCGAAGATGTAATATTGCCACAATACGAGACGCCAGGGGCGGCTGGTTTTGATTTTCATGCCTATATCAAAGAGCCTTATATTCTAAAAGTTAATAAGCGTTACGCGGTGCCGACCGGCTTAATCTTTGAAATTCCGGAGGGCTACGAGCTTCAGATTCGCGCACGTTCCGGACTTGCGGCGCGCAATGGCATTACAATGATGAACGGCGTCGGTACAATCGATTCGGACTACAGGGGCGAAGTACATGTTCTGCTTACGAACCGTGGCGAAGAAGATTTCGTAATCGAACCGGGGATGCGTATTGCACAGGGTCTCTTCGAGCGGGTTGATCAGGCTGAGTTTGAGCTGACAAACGAGGAATTCTCAGAGACCAAGCGTGGCAAGAAAGGCTTTGGCTCTACTGGAGTCTAGATAGTAAAACTACTAGCCGTACGAGTAACATGATTTTACAAAAAAACGGGTCCGAAGACCCGTTTTTTTTGATGATGAGCGCTAGTTAATCTAGTAATTCTTGCTAGTTGCCTGGCTGGCTTGGTAATTCCCGCATCCAAGTCAAGATACAAACATCATGGCCGTTGGCATCCGTATGGAAGGTTGGCTCATAAAGATGCTCGACGTCGGTCGTAATCTTATCGCGCGGAATTGCCGAAGTGCTACCCGTAATGACGCCATCGTAATACTTAAATCTACCAAGATTCTTATAAACGCCGATGCCAGAAGTGGTGCCGATGGCGGTAATGGCTGGATTCGTCGTAGAAACATCTGCGTTTTCTGTGCCGTAGTTTGGCGAATCGACTGGCTCCGGGATACCCATTGTGAGGTCACCGTCATTAATATAGAGACCATAGCTCGTAGCACCGGTTATGTTGACGGTCGAATCTAGGAGAGTTAATTCGCCGCCAAGCGTATAGATACCATAGCTTTCGTAGCGATTGAGGCTAATATTAGCATTCTTTAGTACCATCTGTCCCTCATTAACAATACCTGCGCTCGTGCGGTTTATTGTAACGCTATCATTATTGTCGATGGTTAAACCATCAATCGTTGCGGTGCCAGCATTCTTGATATAGTTCATGTCGCAAGGATTTGAAGCGCCGTAGGAATGATGGATTTGGATTCTGTTCGCTGTGAGGGTTCCCTTCGAATAGATCACGGACCGACCGGTGCTAGAAGTGAAAGTACCTGTAAAGCATGGCGTCGAATTGCTGAGATATGTACTATTGAAAGTAGAGTCGGAAATAGTTAGAACATTATTAGTTGAGTTGAATGAGACTAAAGAGCCTGAGGTATAGTTTGTAGTCTGACTAACGGTAGAATTAAGGATGTCTAAACTACCATTTGCGGAGATTCTGCCATATATCTTAGAGTGATTTTTAATCGTGCCTACAGAGGAACTATAGCTAGCGGAGAGAGCTATATTAGTTTCGCCTTTAATTTCTGAGTTATCAACGGTATAGTTGCTACTAGACAGGGAAATTGTTGAATAGGCGGAACTGTTCAGCTTCTCGACTATTGAATTCTCGATTGTGAGGTTACTATCACTTAGAGATACAGCATATTGCTTTGCATAAATATAAGAGTTATCGGTAATATTAACGGTGCCATTGCCTTTTATGCCATAAGTGCCACTGTCGTAATCTGCGTAGAGCTCGCTGTTTTTGATCGTGGCGGTTGTATTAGCGCCATTATCAATAACAATATATGCATGAATTACGACGTTTTCGAGGGTCAATTCTGGCTGAACGGCACTATTTTTGGCTTGTTTGTTATTGAAGAATGCATTTGGCTCGCGGAAGCTAATGGCTGCTGGTGTTGAATGATCATTATTAATGAAAGCAAGCTTGCCGGTATTGGCGATTTGGTTGCCGGAGATAATGTTGTGACCATCAAGATCAATGGTTACGTCCTGATTATCGTCCACGACAATCTTGTTGAATACATAGTTATCTTCTAGAAGTCTAATAACGTCGCCTGGAATAGAGTCCTCCACGGCAGCGTATAGGGAATTATATTGGGTTGTTTCATTAATGATCGCAACTGGGTGCGCGGCAACGAGGTATTTGACTTCATATTCTTCGCCATTAATCATTTCGGTATCAACATAAACAGTGGCACCGTCGGCGACCTGCTTAATGTTATTGTCAAAGTAGGCACCACTATTTGTACCCAATACGCCCTTGAGCACGCCATCGTAGAAGTTTATAGAGCCATTGTAGACTGCATAAACATCACCAATAATTTCTGGGCTAGTAACGCTTAGGGTGTCGTCTGTATTGTCGCCAATGGTTACTATGTTACCAGAATAACCAACGTATAGGCCATAGGTGTTACTATGGATGGTGCCGCCAGTTATATTTCCCTTACCCGCCGTAACGCCGTAAGCGACACTGTCGCTCGAAACTGCATCAACGCTACCGCCGCTCATCTCGATTGTGCCCGCGGAAGAACTTGAGCTGGAAGTATATACTCCATAAGTTTTCCCCGCACTGCTAGCTGTTATGACGCCATCCGTCATTGTAACCTTACCAGTTGAGATTGCAACGCCGTATGCTGCGCCACTGTCTGAGCTAGCATTAATGGTACCACCATTAATTGTTACGCTATCTGTGGTGTTATTAATGCCATACGCGCTATTGCTGGTCGTATGCACATTAATCGTCCCGCCATTAATTGTTGCTCTGGTATAATAAAACGCCTTTGCTTCATATATGCTCTCGGCTTCAATAGTGCCTTTATTAATCTCGGCTATACCACCTCGAATCGCGATAGCAGCGTTAATTAAGCTTGTTTTTGTAGCCTTAATGACTGGGTCTTGGGCGGTAGTCGGAATCTTGATAGTACCTTGGTTGTTGATGGTGTTGATTTCATATGCCTCTGTAGACGAACAACTTACTTCACCGTCATAGATTTCGAGCGTACCGTTATTCTGAATCGTCAGTTGCGAAGAAGTGATTGTGCCGCCACGGACTTCAAGCTTGGCATTAGAGTTATTTGTAACGGTTGCCGTCTTGGTCGGGTTAACATTTTCGAGGATGCCTTCATGGAGCGGATCGAGGTTTGTGATTATCATGGTGCCCGCATTTGTGAGGCTCTGATAGTAGGCGAGATGATGTCCGTGAAGATCGATTGTGATGGTTCTTCCAGCTGGATTGACTGGTAAATCGGCCTGGGTTGTGTAATCTGCAATTACCTCAATCACATCGCCGTCGTCGGCGTCTTCGTAGGCCGCGGTGAGGGAACGATACGAATCCTTGCCTTCAATGCGGAGATACGGCTCGCCGTACTCTAGCCAGCAGTGATTAACGTCCGAGATAGTTTCATTATGGAAGACTGCGCCGTCAGGAATGGCTTTGATAGTATCTGTAGTGTAAGGAGTTTCGCCTACTAGGACGCCGTCATAGAAGATAACGTAGCCATTATTGATTGCGTATTGTCCATGGCTTTCAATTCGTGGAGAGGCATTGGCGCCATTGCTAATTGTTCCGTCGTCTACACCAAGAGTGATTCTGTTCCTGTCTGAATCGCCATCTATGCCGTAAGTGTCGCCCGTGATGGAACCGCCGGTAATCAGTGCCTTCCCGAGATACGCCCCAATAGCGGTACCCGATTCACTTGTCGCGATAATCGTTCCGCCTGTCATCTCAAGTTCTCCTCGATTACCCGAACCATTGTAAAACATGATGCCATAAGCATTCGTATTATTTGTGGTGCGCCCAGTAATCGTCCCGCCATGAATTGTTGTTTTATTGTAGGATCCATGAATGCCCGTGGCTTCTCCGCCGGTGGATGTAGCAGTAATCGTCCCGCCGTTAATCGTGCTGGCGGTACCGTAAATACCGTAAATCGTACCCGTGCCTTCGACGTTAATAACTCCAGAATTAAATGTCATGCTGCCTTCATAAATGGCGGAAGGACGGCTGCTGTTGGACTCTGTAGAGACATTAATGGTACTGCCGTTGACTATAAGGTTTGAGCATCCCGAAATTGCGTGAGGAGTCGTAAGCTTTGTTGTGACCGATATGTTATAGTTTTCTGCTAGATTTACGGAAATTCCAGAATTACGACAAAAGACCGCCATTGCTGTACTTGAGCTAGTGTCGATTAGGTTATTAATAATGAGATTACCGGCGTTTAGATACAGAGTTGGAGCATTGCTGCCGGAGACAATTTCGTTCCTAATTGCAACATAACGGCTCTTGATGGTGCCCCCATTTTGCGTGAGGGTGCCATTATTGGTAATGGCCGGCGTACTTGTAATATTATTATTCTCGAAGGTGCCAGTATTGGTGTTGTCTTTATCGGTAATAGTAAGATTGCCTTTGTTTATGAGCGATTGTGTATATTGAAGCGTGAAGCCGTTCAAGTTCAGAGTGATATCTTGGCCTGCCTCAATCGTCGGGAGAGCAGAGGTGGAGCTATGATCTTCGATTACGGTAATAAGCTTCGTTTCGCTAGTGCTGTTTTTTGCGGCTTCGTAGGCTAAAGTAAAGGAGTTATATGGTACGCCATCGACAAGAAGATAGTTGCTGTTGTGTTCAAGCCAAGATTTCTCAGTATCGTCGACTACTGTGGTTTTTCGAGTGGCGTCGTGTGGAATTTGTCTAATGGCATTTTCTGTAGCGGCGTTGATGCCACCGTAGAGAACACCGTCATAGAAGCTTACGTCGCCAGAATAGATGCCGTATTGTCCGCCTCTGATAACAGGAGTTGACATTATGATGCTTTTCCCGTCTTCGTCCATATTGTCGTCGCCGATAGTAGTTTTTGTGCTGTCGTAACGAGACTGAAGACCATAAGTATCGCCAGAGATATTGCCTCCCGTAATGACGACTCCGTTAGACTCGGTGTAGATTCCGGTAGCAACACCTCCGCCGTCGGATTCTGCATTAATAGTAGCGTTGCCATTAATTATGAAACTTCCGTTAAAGTGTCTTATAGCCATTGAGTCGTGGGCACTATTCGTGGCGCTTGTTATGTTGCCGCCAGAAATAGTAACTTTCCCACTACTACTGTTAGTAACCGCATATGCTGTGCCTGATTTGGATGTCACGGAAATCGTGCCGCCAAGAATCTTAGTATCGGAACCGCGGTTTCCAAGACCAGATGCTGACCCATTTGCGACTACCTTGATGCTTCCTCCGGAAATAGTGCTTGAACTAGAGTAGTCGATACATTCTGAATAACTATTGGCTGAATAGCAATAGATTTCGCCTCCTGTAAGCGTGAGTCCCTGACCGTTATTATAGATGGCTTTAGTATTAGATCCCGATGGGTTTGTGGCGACAGAGGACACTTTTCCACCCTCGATAATAAGCTTTCCGTAGTTGTTGATAGTTATTAATCCCGTAGCGTCATTTAGGATGTTCTCGGTGGAAATATTACCACTCTTGAGAGTTAGCTGGGCGCCACTTTCGTTTCTGACTGCCTTCGAAAAGCCTGCGATATTACCTCCATTAATTTCGAAGTCCGTCGACGTGTTATGTACGACATAAATATCCTTGGTATCAGTGCGAATAAAGGAAGTGTCGTCCATTGTGAGCTTGGTGTTATCTCCGCTGACTTCTAGAGTGTAACCGAATTCAGAAGAAAGAGTAGAGTTTGTAAGCGAAAGATTCTTATGGTTCTCGATTAAGGTGTTTGCCGAAAGTGTGGAGGCCTTGGCGTTAATAAACTCGAGTTCATTGTTGTTAGTAATCGGGCGAGATGTACGCAAACTACCAGTTCCTGCGCTAGCTTTGCCGTCAGTAATAGTAAGTTTGCCGTTAATTGTCCAGTCGTCTCCTGCGGATACGACATAACTATCGAGATCAAAAGTGATGTCGGCGTTTTCTGTGACCGTAATCGGGTAGGAAGCATCGAAATTGCGCACAGCATAAATCTGGTAACCAGTCAGTGTGGAGGTGTTAACGTTATCCTGGAGATTGTAATAGTAGATGTCGCCACGTTCTGTGGTCTTAGAGACTGCGCGGTCGGCATTCTGAAGTTCGACGTGTTGGCAATCTTTAAGGTCGTTATGGGTAACAAGAGGGAAATAATAGATAGTTGTACCGTCGAAAGTATTGTGATAGAAAGGTGAACCATCGTAACCACCATCGAGACCAACGTCGCCTTCGATGAAGCCATCGTAGAAATAGAATACACTGTTCTGAAGAAGACCAATCTCTGTACCGATTAATCGAATATAGTTGCGCTGAATATTGACTGCGCCGGTGGAAGTATAATCATCAATACCCATCGTAAGAGTGCCGTTATTGATGACGGCAGCATGATTAGGATTATCTTGGCTTTCGACTGGAGAATCATAGTTATTAATCTCACCATTAATGAGTGTAAGATTACCACTAGCAGTGTTTGTGATGTAGCCAGTAATAGTGTGCTCGCCAAGATCAAGGGTGATGTCCTTCTCGTTGGTGACTACTTCGGCTGTATCAATGAGCAAAATAATCGTATCGCCAGTAATGTCGCCAGGGTTGGCTTCATCGTGGGCAGCCATGATAGACGAATAGAGCTTATTTGTGCGTTTGTTTTTAGCGACAGCAAGGAACCAATGCGCGGTCAAAGTATGGTCACCGTCTACGATGAACGGATTAGTGCTGAGTACGCTATCGTCCTCGAAAGTCCATTGCGAAAGCGCATAGCGCTCGCGAGTAGCTTCTTCGACAGTGAATGGCTCGCCCTTGCGTGCTTGGAATTCTTGAATCTCGGAGCTGTTATTATAAACGCCCTCATTTGGATTAATGGTAATGGTATAGAAAATACTACTCCACCAGTTAATGACTAAATCTGTATCAGCTGTAATGGTAATCTCGGAAGTATCTGCTGGGAGTGTCTCGGTGCCATCCTTGGTCCAGTCGCGGATCTCATGATCGGCATATTCGGTGTTGGTCAAATCGACAACAGTGCCGTACTTTACGCGGTCATGGAAGACTGTGGTTTCACCATTGAATTTACCGCCATTTGGATTAACTGTAAGGTTGAAATATTGATCGTCGTATTGTGCGACAAGCACAATATTTCTGGTCATCTGGATTGAATCACCAGTATATTCGGTGTTATCCTCGAGCTTCCAGTAAGCAAAGTCACAACCAGTTTTTGTAGGGGTCAAAAGCTCAGCGTAAGAATTTGCGCGGTAGTCTTCGGAGAAGGAACTTGTATGATCGCCGTAAGTACCACCGTTTGGATCAATGGTAAGGCTATAGTAAATCTCTGACCACTGAGCGGTAATAATTGTATTTTGCGTGAGGGTTATCTGATCGTTTACGACAGAGTCTCCGTCCGTATCCCAACCTGTAAAATCGTAAGTGTTACGAGTTGGTCTAAGAAGATTGATTGTCTCACCTTCGTGATAGTCCTCGGTAAACTCCTCGGTATGCTCGCCATAAGTACCGCCGTTCGGGCGAATTGTGAGACTATACTTGTTTTCGCCCCACTGCGCCGTGATAATCGTATCGCTATTGAGAGTGATAGAACCAGATTCAATCGGACTACCTTGGATGCTCCAGCCGGAGAAGGTATAGGTAGGACGCTCTGGCGAGCTGACAGAAATCACGCTACCCGCACGATAGCTTTCCGTAAAGGAGCTAGTATGAGTGCCGTAAGTGCCACCATTCGGGTTGATGGTGAGGTTGTAATAGATTTCTTCCCAGTTAGCCGTGATTGTTACGTTGCTTGTAACAATTAGTTTGTTATCTTGACCGAGAATGTTTGGATCTGCCGTCCAGCCCGTAAAACGATAAGTATCACGCGTTGCGTTACCAATCGTAAGTTCAGTGCCCGCACGATAGCTCGTCGTGAAGGAGCTAGTGTGAGTATCGTAAACACCACCGTTTGGATCAATTGTGACATCGTAATAAATCTCTTCCCATTGCGCCGTCAGGGTGACGTCGGAAGTGACGCTGAATTTGTTATTACTATCGAGTTCCCCGACGCTCATCTGCCAACCAACAAAGCGATAAGTATCGCGCGTTGCGTCTTGCATGGTAATTTCGGCATTTTCGCGGTATTGTTCAGTATAAGAAGCGGTATGGCCAAGATATTCGCCGCCGTTCGGATCGATTGTAACGTTGTAATAGTTTTCGTTCCAAATGGCTTTGAAGTTAATGTCTTGTGTTACAACAATGTCATCATTTGGATCGAGATCGTTCGGAGTAATATTCCATCCTAGAAAAGTATAGCTACTGCGAATAGGGTCGTTGCCGATGTGGAAAGTATCGCCGTCACGGACGGATACTTCCGTGATTGTAGATTGACCGCCGTAAGTGCCGCCATTTGGATCGACAGAAACTGTATGATAAATCTCGTCCCACTGCGCAGTGATCACGGTGTCTTGAGTAATCGTAATGGTGTTATTGATAATTTCGCCAACATCTGCAGTCCATTCGCGGAATTCAAAGGTGTCGCGTGATGGATTGCTAAGGCGGACGACGTAACCGTCGCGGACGGTTTCAGTATAAGCTTCGGTATGATTATTATAAACACCGCCGTTTGGATTAATTGTAACGTTGTAGGAATTAACAAAACGTACTTTACCAAGAATGCTGAAAACTAAATCGCTTTCTGCGCTAGCCTCATTCGAAAATAGGACCAAGCCAACTACCGGAAGAATAAAGAATAAAATTCCAATACGAATGCGACTCGACTTCTTGAAAATTATAAAAAGCGTAATACCAGTCGCGATGGCAATGACCAACAAAATGGCCTTGCCGGCATAGGTGTTTGGATTGTCTGGTTCGTCTTCTGAGGGCGTAGAGCTATCGAGCTCCTTGAAATGAATTTGTAAGTTTAAATCTTCATTGACGGTGCTAGTGTTGGCCTCGTTTGTTTTGACAAAAATCTTGATTGTCTTGGTGTCATTCGTGTTAATAACATCTGAGCTTGAGATGCCATCAAAAGAATACTCCAAAAAATCATAATTGGAGTTATTTATTTCAACAGAATTAATTTCAATATCATAAGTCGAATCGTTTGTAATGGTTGCATCATATTCGACAGTTTGGTTCTTGTCTAGTAATGTTACGTCGAAATCGTATGGTGATTCGGCTTCGTTAAGCTCAACTTTTGCGTCAGCACTAATTTTTGGCTCTAGCTCGGAAAGTTGCAAAGCAGAAACAGGGACGGAAGATGCAAAAAATGAAGTTGCTAAAATCAAAAAGGTGCCCAATATTCCTTTTATGTCTCTCAAAATCACAAATATCCCTCTCAAAAAAGTATAAGGGAATTGCTTATGCTTTTCAATATATAATTTTTTCGATATATAATTTTGAATTTTGAGCTCGATACACAATTGTGATTGTAGATTTTGGCTCGGATAGCTCTTTGGCGCATTCCGGCGTGATCGCATCTTGAGCGGCGGTTATCGGGCTTTTAGCTTTTAGGTAAGACATCATTTTTGAGGTGTTATCTGAGCTAGTCCTCTCTTGCTGCTCCTCTTCAGATTCTTCGGAGTTTTCTTGGTTAGACAGACAATTGAGCGCATCATAGGCACTTTCTATGACATATTTTTCGTAGGTCACCTCAAAAGTACTGCCTTTTTTCTTTACGGACTGCTCTAGATATTTAGTAATCGGAATACTCGCGCGCTCCCTTTTAGAGGGCGCAGTAGGCTCTATGTGGACTTTTTGTTCTGAATCTTCGTATATGGCTGGCTTTGACGCAAGGAGGGGGTCATTGAAATCCTCTTCAATTGTGTCTGTATTTAGCTCGACGTTGAAATTGTCTTTTAAGAAGTTTTTAAGCTCTTCAACCGTAATGGCTGTTTTTGACTCGCTATAGTAAAAATAATCAATAGCGAAAGCGAGTTCTTTTTGATAGAGAGATGCTTCACTATCTTCTGTTTCCTTGAAATTATCGAAATAATTGATTAACGAGTCTGAATAGTCGTGTAGGGCGATCGATTCCGCATCGGTCATTTTGCGGCTTTTAGTGAAAGTTAGTATTGTGAGAGTTAACAAAAAAGCAAAACAGAGAATAATAGCAATAGTGGCGATCTTTTTTTTAGAAACAGACTTCATAGTCAAATTATAATTCAAAAATCTAATTGTTAAAAACAAGAAAAAGGCGGGTCTAGAACCCGCCGGGAGATTATTTGTAGGTGCGACAGCTAGTTCCATCACTGAAGTTAATGACGGAATACCCGTTTGAATTGCCGAGGCTGTACTCAAGATCTGTCACGAGTTGGCGCACGGTCTCTTTCCATCTCTTTTCGCCCTTTTTGCCCTTAAGAGTTGGCCCGTCTATTTGTAGTATCACGGCCGGATAACCCTGAGTTCTTGCAGCGATGACGGTACAGAAAAGCTGTTTGTCGCGTGAGGATTCGATCAGCATTTCGTCGATCTTCTCGAGATCTGGCTGACCTTCAAAGGCATAGCTTCCGTCAATGATTGAAATGGACGAAAATGCCCACAATCTTTTAGTAGTGAAAGGTCCTTGGCTCATAAAACCTCCATCGTCAGAGTGAAATACTTTAAGCGGTTTTCCGCGCTCTGGCAAATCTTGCCTCGCAGGCAAAGATTCTGTCATTATACCATAATCGCGCCTAAAAGTCAATGGTGTAAAAAATAGACCCCTGTTCGGGGTCTACTCTGTTTTGATTAAGCTGCGTTAGTATGAACCGCTACGACATCGTCTAGGTCGTCGATAGCATCGAGGATTTTCTCGACTTTTTCGGCAGTATCGCCTTCGACTTCGACTTCGTTGTTTGGAACGTATTTGAGTTCAGCTTCCTTAATTTCGTAGCCGGCCGCAATGAGACCTTCGCGTACTTTGGCAAGGTCGCCAGAGGCGGTATAGATGGTCGTACCATCTTCTTCGTCAGTAACATCTTCGGCGCCAGCATCGAGGGCTGCCATCATGACTTCGTCACCCTTACTCTCGGTAAAGATTACGCCCTTGCGGGTAAACTGGAACATAACTGAACCAGGATCCGCCATGCGACCACCGTTCTTTTCGAGAGTGTGGCGCACTTCTGGCATTGTGCGATTCTTGTTATCGGTTGCGACCTCAATAATAATACCGATGCCTCCCGGACCATAGGCTTCGTAGGTTTCCTCAATGAGGGCTGCGGCGTTTTTGTCTGCAACGCGAGCGATAGCACGTTCGATGTTTGCCTTTGGCATGTTAGCAAGGCGCGCTTTTTCGAGAACCATGGCGAGAGACGGATTCATTGTTGGGTCGGTACCGCTACGTGCGGCGATTGCGATTTGGTTGCCGATTTTTGTAAAAAGGGCACCACGCTTGGCATCAACTACAGCTTTCTGGCGCTTAGTTGTTGCCCATTTTGAATGTCCGCTCATCTCTTCTCCTTAATCTTATTGTTATCTGTTAAATATCTTAGCATATTAGCCCCTAAAATGCGAAAAATGCAAAAGGTATTCATGCTTATGCTTGGCGATAAGACTAGAAAAATGATAATCTCTAGGCGCTTAAACAAAAAGGAGGTTATACAAATGAAAATTTATCGCAGAATGAGGATTTCGCTGTCGGAATTGGATCGTTTGCGAGACGAGCTTGATGACTATGCTTGGATTGCCTTAGATCTGAAGCGTAGTGCGGTTTGCGTAGGCGATGAATATATTGGTGATTTGCGTGATGTTTTAATGCAGCATCGCTCTTCGGTTGAAAATATTTACTGTGTTGGGCTAAACATGGCGACTGGCGACATAAATTTTCTCAAGACCTTTAATCGGCGTAACCCAAAAGTGGGCTACGGTGGCAGTATTTCGGAGGAAGCAAAAAAGGAGATTTCACATCAGATAGAATACTTCTTTGCGGGCTTACCTATATTCGAGGCGGCAGCGAAAATGCAAAGGAGAAACTCGAAGCGTCTAATTCCGCCTCTAGCTCGTGCTAGTATTTAAAGATGCTATCGGTTAAAATATAAGGTATAAAATACAGGAGGTATAAGTGGCTAAGAAAAGTCAGGAAGATGCAGTAGCGGCTGGGGCGACTGAAACTTCGAAAAAAAATAAAAGCGAATCCGCAATGGACGAAGGCAAAAAGCAAGCCTTGAGCCTTGCTTTGTCTCAGATTACGAAGCAGTTTGGTGATGGCTCTATCATGAAACTTGGCGAAAAGTCTAAGATTGATGTTGAGCTTTTTTCGTCTGGCTCGCTATCGCTAGATTTAGCGCTCGGTGGCGGCTATCCAAAGGGCCGTATTATCGAGATTTATGGTCCAGAATCATCTGGTAAGACTACCTTGGCACTTCATGCAATTTCTGAGATTCAGAAGCAGGGTGGTCAAGCGGCTTTTATTGATGCGGAGCACGCGCTTGACCCATCCTATGCGCGCAAGATTGGCGTAGATACTGGTAATTTGCTGATTTCTCAGCCAGACAATGGTGAGCAGGCGCTCGAAATTTGTGAAACTTTAGTACGCTCTGGTGCAGTAGACTTGATTGTGGTCGACTCCGTAGCGGCACTTGTTCCTCAGGCAGAAATTGACGGTGACATGGGTGATGCGCAGATGGGCCTTCAGGCTCGTCTCATGAGCCAGGCGATGCGCAAACTTACGGGTGTTATTAGCAAGACGAAAGCTACCGTTATCTTTATTAACCAGATCCGCATGAAAATCGGTGTAATGTTTGGCAATCCTGAAACCACGACTGGTGGTAACGCTTTGAAATTCTACGCTTCTGTCCGTATGGATATTCGCCGCATCGGTCAGATTAAGAGTGGCGAAGATATTTCCGGTAACCGCACTAAGATTAAAATCGTCAAGAATAAAATCGCGGCGCCGTTCCGCACTGCCGAATTTGACATTATGTATAACGAGGGCATCAGTAAGGTTGGCGATGTCTTGGATTTGGCTGTGAAATATGGCGTAATGGATAAAGCTGGCGCTTTCTTGAAGTATAATGGCGAGACTCTGGGTCAAGGCCGTGAAGCAGTCAAGAAACTCTTCAAAGAAAAACCAGAATTGATGGACGAAATCGAAAAGAAGGTTCGCGAAGCAGCGAAAAACGCTGAGGAATAATTTCCATGGCGCTCGAAATCGCTACGATTTTTGATAACCCAAACGATCTCACTCCGAAAGCTAAAGAACGTATTGTTACAGACATCAAAGAGGCGGTCCGTGACCGAGATCGCCTCAATGTTTACATTGATCGTAAGTTTTTCTGTTCACTCGCCTTGTCACAAGTGGTAGATTTGAAGCTTAAAATCGGCAAACAACTTAATGATGAAGATTTGAAGTCTCTCAGGCGTGCCTCAGAATTTGGGAAACTATATCAGCGCGCCTTGGAATATGCGCTACTTCGCCCGCATTCACAAAAAGAAATGCGGGACTATCTGAAGAAAAAGACCTTGAACAAAGCAGTGCGCGTGAAGAATCAGAAAACTGGCGAGTATCAAACAAAACAAAAAGAAGGCTTTGATGCGAGTTTGGTTGAGCCGGTTTTGGCGCGCCTGGTTGAGCGGGGCTACGTAGACGATGAGCGCTTTGCTAAGCTTTGGATTGAGAACCGCTCGACTCGCAAGGGGATCAGTCAAAAAAAGTTGCGCCTCGAGCTACAATCTAAAGGTATTTCGCAGGATATTATTGATACCTGTCTTTCTGAAGGTGCTCGTGATGAGCGCAAAGAGCTTAAAAAGGTCATCGCAAAGAAGGCGAAAAAATATCCTGACGAACAGAAACTTATTCAGTATCTGTTACGCCAGGGCTTTAATTATTCTGATGTACTTGAAGCGCTTTCGACAGTGTCTTCGTCAGAATAGCGTGGTTTACGGAAAGGATTGACGTAGTTTTGGACGAATTCCTTTTCTTTTGATTTTTTGGAAATTTTTACCTTTTCGCGTTCGTGACGAATTGTAATCTTGTAATCGTCAATCTCGACAATCTGTGAACGATTAATGGTGAGTTCTGGATCAATAAATGAATCGAGTAATGGACGTTGTACGATGAGCTGGAAAATTGAAAAGCTACCCGAGTCGAGTGTATAGTCGATGACTTTACCGAGTTTTTTACCATCTTTCGTGACGACTTTAAGGCCGACTAGCTTGAATTCTAGATCCATTACCTTGTCGAGCTTTACGACGTCTTCGCGCTCGACGAAGCGGTCGGTTGAATCCACGATAAAACCGTCGTCGCTAAACTCGCGGATATCATTAATCATCAAGATATTACCCGCTTCTGGGTCGTCGATATCTGCGCCGTCAGTTTCGTAAGCGATCACGCTAAGCGATTCTGGATCTATGACGGGAGCAACGGTACGCGCAACCTCTCCGCCGACATGTAGGCTGAGGATAGGGAAATTAATCAGATTAGAGCCAATCACTAGCATTTTTCTTTAAACTCCGCTTATGAAATAATTATAGCATATGAGAAAACTCCTCGCGGTGTCGGGTGGGATTGATTCGGTTGTAATGTTGCATCTTTTTCGTGGTGAAAAAAATGCCGCCGTTGTGCATTTTGATCACGGCATCCGTGAGAGTTCGGCAGAGGACTGTGCTTTTGTTGAAAAACTGGCTGAGGAATATGGTTTGCCATTCTATTCGAAACGCGCGGAACTTGGCGAGGATTGTTCCGAAGAAAAAGCACGCGCCAGTCGCTATGCATTTTTTGAAAGTTTACTCGAGTCGCCAGAGGACAAAATTTATACGGCGCACCATCGCGACGATTTGCTAGAATCGGTTGTAATTAATCTACTACGCGGTACAGGTTGGCGAGGCTTAAGTCCGCTCCGAAATGCAAAAATCGAGCGCCCACTTCTAGACTGGACGAAGGCGGATATTTATCGCTATGCTACTGAGCATCGCTTACGTTTTCGCTTAGACCAGACTAATAGCAATGAAAAGTATCTGCGGAATCGTGTTCGAGATAAGCTACGTGAGCTATCTGAAACGAAAAAGCAGGAATTAGTGCAGCTCAGTTTAAAACAACGTGAACTAGCAGATGAAATTGATGAAATCTTAAAAAACATTGCACCGAATGGTCCACAATTCGAGCGCGAGTTCTTTTGTGAACTTTCACGAGCGGAAGCGATGGAGTTTTTGCGTTTCTGTCTGGCGTCATATGTAAGCCTAACGCGTCCGCAGTTTGAACGCGCATTACGGGCTATCAGGGAATATCTTCCTGGCAAACGTTTTAGCTTGTCTAAAGATTTATTTTTGTTGATACATAAATATTACTTCGAAATAGAGAAGAGCGGGGCTAAGAATTTGCCCACTCATTAAGATTATGATAAGATTTATAGATATGAGATTCCGTAAGAAACAGGCACGAAACCTGTTATTACTCCTCCTTGTTGTCGCTACGGTCCTTGCTCTAGGAATCGTCTTTAGGGGACGACAAACTTTTGCCGAAGCTGAAGGTGACCTTATTTCTGACGCCGTCGAAGAAAACGAAACCGCAGAAAGTGAACACTATATTAATATTTACGATAACGGCACGCATATTACCGTCCGTAGCGATGCTACTACCGTGCGCGAGGTATTAGAGCGAGCTGAAATCAGATATACCGATAGAGATAATGTTGAACCTGGGTTAGATGAAGAAATTGATGGGCGCGAATATAATATCAATATTTATCGTGCGCGTCGCGTTTTGGTGCTCGATGGTGGTGAAAAACATTATGCCAATACAGCCAAAATGGTGCCCGAGGATATTGCCGAGGTGGCAGGCGTCGAGTTGAAAGACAAAGACATTGTAAAACTAGTGCATTATGACGACATTCTTGAAACTGGTATGCTGTCAGCCTTTCAGGTGGTGCGTGCTAAGACTGTCAAGCTAGATTATTACGGCAAGAAAACTACCCTTCGTACTCAGGCAAAGACGGTCGAAGAGTTCTTAAACGAGCAAAATATTTCGACGGATAAAGAGAAAAACTGGGTTTCGATACCACTCGAACAAGCCTTAGCTAGTACGAATGAAATTTCGGTTTATCTGCAGGGTAAACAAACGATTACTGTTGATGAAACGATTCCGTTTTCTGAACGCGTAAACTATGACTATGACCTCACTTGGGGGCAAGAAAAGATTACGCAGCCTGGGCAAAATGGTCAGAAAACGGTTACTTATGAGATTGATATGCGTGACGGCATAGAAATTTCACGCGAGTATGTGTCAGAAATCGTAACGCGCGAAACTGTCGAGCAGATTAAGACGGTCGGGCGTAAGGCTACGCTCCCGCCAGGCTCGCACGAAGATTGGATGGCGGCGGCCGGCATTGATTCAGGGGATTATGGCTACGTGAACTATATTATTAGTCACGAATCGGGTTGGCGCCCGTACGCGGTTTCGTCGAATGGCTACTATGGCTTATATCAGACAAATCAAGCACGTCTCATTGCGGCCTGTGGTGAAGGCTGGATGAATGATCCTGTCTGCCAGCTTCGCTCGGCAACCTCGTACGCTACAGGACGCTACGGCTCTTGGGCGGGCGCATATCAATTCTGGGTATCACATAATTGGTGGTAGGAGAAATATGAAAAATCGTAAATCATTAGGACAAAACTGGCTTAAAGATCGCGACATCTTACTGGACATCGCGGATTTGGCGAGTGCAGAAAATACGGAAACCGTACTTGAAATTGGTCCTGGTCTCGGCACGCTCACTTCGGCGCTATTTAAGTTTTTTGAACAGGTTATTTCAGTTGAGCTTGATGATAATCTAGCAGCGAATCTACCAAAATCTTTTCCAGGTAAAAATTTGCGTGTAATACACGAGGATATTTTGAATCTAGATATTATGGCGCTTAATTTGCCAAAGAATTATGTTGTAGCGGGAAATATTCCGTATTACATTACTTCGCCGATTATCATGAAGTTCTTGCATGAGTCGCATAAGCCGCGCAAGATCGTTTTCTTAATGCAAAAAGAAGTGGCCGAGCGTCTCTGCGCGGAACAGGGGGATTATTCGGTCCTGGGTTTAACGGCGCAAATCTATGCCAAGGTGACGGCTGGTCCGGTAGTCGGCCGCGAATTCTTTACGCCGCCGCCAAAGGTAGATTCTCAGGTTGTAGTTTTTGAGCCTTATGAAAAACCGCTCGCCACGGAATCAACCTTGGCTTTGATTCGCTTAGGCTTTTCTGCGCCACGCAAAAAACTACTCGGCAATCTGACTGCTGGTCTCCAAATGCCACGCGAGAAACTTGAGCAGATCTTTGAGAAGCTAAAACTCGATTTAAATATTCGTCCAGCTCAACTTTCGATTGAGGACTGGAAAAAGCTTGAAACCGAAATTAAACGATAACTGGCTAGAGTATAGGGTGGTCGCCAAGGGATTAAAATGATATAATATTTTGTATGAAAAAATACTATATCACCACAGCAATCCCATATGTCAACGGCAATCCACATTTGGGCCACGTTATGGACTATATCTTGGCCGATGTGCTGAGGCGATATATGATAATGCGCGGCGCTGATGTTCGTTTTCAGGCTGGTACTGACGAACACGGTAGCAAAATCTTTAAGAAGGCAGGCGAATCTGGTCTGCCGGTACAAGAATATGTCGATCAAAACGCAAAACGTTTCCAGGATTTTATTCGTGAACTTGGCGTAGAATATACAGATTATGTGCGTACAACTGACCCTGATCATATGCGTCGTTGCCAGGAAATTTGGCAGAAACTTAGCGACCATATTTACAAAGACCGCTATGAAGGTTGGTATTGTGAAGGTTGTGAGGGCTATGTTACGGATAAAGAACATGACGAAAACAACGGCGTCTGCCCAGACCATCAGAAACCTTATGTAAAACTCAGCGAAGAAAACTACTACCTCCGTATTGCGGACTTTAAGGATAAAATTCGCGAAGCCATCGAAAAAGACGAGATGAAAATCACGCCGAGCTTCCGCAAAAAGGAATTCTTGAATCAGCTCAAGGATATGCCAGATGTCTCAATTTCTCGTCCGAAAGAGAAAGTGCAGTGGGGTATTCCGGTCCCTGGCGACGAAGATCAGGTGATGTATGTCTGGATCGATGCACTTTCGAACTATATTACAGTACTCGGTTATCCAGATCAGGATATTTCGGATAGCTGGCCAGCCGATACGCAGGTGATTGGCAAAGATATTATGCGCTTCCATGCTGGCATTTGGCCGACGATTCTTCTCGCGCTCGGACTACCTTTGCCGAAGAATTTGCTCGTGCATGGCTTCGTGACGGTGGATGGTCAGAAGATGAGTAAGAGCATCGGCAATGTGGTAGATCCAGCAGGTATTCTTGAAAAACATGGTCTTGTGCCGCTACGCTACTTCATTGCGCGCCACGGTTCTGCGACGGATGACGTAGACTTTACTTGGGATAAATACGAAGCGAGTTACAACGAACTCGCGAATGATCTCGGTAATCTTGTCCAGCGTCTTTCGACGCTCTGCGGTAAGAATGGCGTGAAAGCTCTCGAGGTTGAGCAAAAAGATATTCCGGAATTTGTCGAGTGCATGGATAAATATGAATTTAACGCGGCCTTCGAGATTATCTGGGGCAAGATCCAGGAGCTAAATAAGCGCATCGACGAAGAAAAGCCTTGGTCGCTCGCTAAGACTGATCCGGAAAAGGCGGTTGAGGTTCTGACGAATCTCTCACAGGATTTAATCGATCTTTGCCCGTATCTTGCTATCTTTATTCCGGATACTGCAAAGCAAATCGAGGATGTCTTTACGGCAAAAGAAATTTCTGCGCCAAAGACACCGCTCTTCCCGAAGAACTAATTATAAAAATAGCCTCCGCAGGGAGGTTATTTTTTAGGCTTTGAAATGTTTGCCTCGCGTCCGTATTCTGGCAGAATGATGTCCATTTTTTCGCCACGCTGATTGTAAAGCGGCACTTGTAGCTGATCTGCCAAGGTATTTACGACGCAGGCGCCAATGCGTAAACCTGTAAAACTGCCAGGGCCAGAGAAGAAGTGAATTTCTGTGATATCCTGCCAGTCGGCGTTGTTTTCTTGAAGCTTGTCGTGGATATAGCCGAGTAAATCGCGCGCTAGATTGCGCCCGGAATCCCATTCGTAATGATTATCGCCTAGCTCTAGTATTGTTGTGCTGCTAGAAGTATTGAGATTAAGCTTCATATTTCTCCTCGCTGACTTCGCGTGTATTTTCGTCGAGATTTTTAATGGTGATTCTGAGACGGTTTTCTGGCAAAACGTCGCGGATACTCTCGCCCCATTCGACAATTGTAATGGTGTTATTATCGGAAACTGAATCGAGTAAATCTTCTGCCATGATGCCTGGATCGTTGAGGCGGTAAAAGTCATAATGCACGAGGCGGTATTTTTCGCCTTGGTATTCTTTGGAAATCGTGAAAGAAGGGGAGCTAACGGGCTCTTGCACTCTGAGACCAGTTGCGATGCCGCGCGTGAGAGTGGTTTTGCCGGCACCGACATCGCCAAGCAACTCAAGGACTTGTGGTGCCTGGAGTGACTGCGCGAGTTTTTTACCATACTCGATCATTTCTGTTTCGGAGTGAATTAACATAAATATATTCTACCATATTTCCGAGATTTTTCCAGGAGAGGTGGTCGTACGTAAAGTGGGCGAAAGTCGAATTTCGTGCGTAATTTCAGGTATAAAAAGAGCAGAGTTGGTATCAAAACGAGCAAGAGCGTAAGAATATTTCCACTTTCGAGTGAGAAATAGCCAAATTTAAGGCTGGCTAACTTTTCTATGACTGTAAGATGAAAACCGAGCAAGGCTTTTGTGACAATAATTAATAAATCTCCTAGTCCTATAACAGGCGCAAAAATCACGCAGAGAACGCTCAGGAGCATCACGACGGGGATACTCGGCGAAACTAAGAGATTGGAAACTAAGCCTAGTACTGAGAAGCTTCCGAAGTTATAGATGCTGAGTGGCAGACAACAAAGTTGGGCGGCCGTGCTTTGCAAGATGGAATCTGCGATAAAATTTAGCTTTTCGGAATCGTAAAAGAATTTCTTGAATAGCGGCACGAGTAGAAGCAGTCCTGCAAAAGAAGCAAAAGATAATTGCCAGGCAACATCTAACACGTAGAGTGGATTGTAAATTAGGCTAATTACCATGGCGAGCAGCAAGAGCCTACCGGGATGAAATTTTCGCCCAAAATACCATGCAAATAAACTAAGCCCACTGATTAAAGCTGCGCGCAGAATGCTGGCGCTCAACCCTGCAATTGATACGAAACATATAATAACGAGCGCTGAGGCGAAAATTGCCCCAAAGCGCGACAATTTACCAAAACTATTTTTCGCTAAGCTTACAAGAATTCCTAAATGAAAACCGGAAGCTACGACAATGTGTGAAAGACCTGCAATCTTTAGCTCCTCGCTTAATCTATCACTCATGTAAGATTTTTCGCCAGTTAAATAACCTAGCGCAAGCGCAAGCTCGTCCTGATTCTCGGCACCAAAAAGCTGCTCTAATTTCTTAGAGAAAAGCACACGCAGGCGCAGAAAGAATGATGGTGGATCTGGCTTAGATAACAAGATTAATTCTGGACGCGAAAGGTATAGGTCGTACTTTCCGAAGCCGGCACTTGGCGCGGCGCGAAGGATTAGCTTGTCTCCGGATTCAAGCGAAAAATCTCCTGTCGGTAAAGAAATATAGCTCGAGATTTGTTTCTTCTCTCCGCCAATTAAAAGCGAATCGCTTTCGAAGCGCCAACTACCATTCTTAACTCTGGGCGTATTAGAAATGATTAGCTCTAAGACATACGTTTGCCCAATCATTTCTGCAGCTTCGGCTCTGTCTCGATTGATTTTATCCGTGCGCAGAACGCCAAAAATAATGCCCGCAAAAACTGCAAAAAACACGCGCCCAAAGCGTTTGAAAACGAAAGAGTTAAAGAGCGTGAAGAAAAACGCCACCAAATATAGAAGAAAGATATTAAAGCAAATGTTTTGAATGATTAATGTAATGATTGACAAGATAGTTCCCGCACAAAAGCAGATCAAGATGCAGGAGTAATGGTATTTGATTATCTTTGCGTTTTTCTTCATGCAACCATTTTGCATAATGCTCTAGAAAAGTGAAGCAGAAGCTTTTTCTAACAGATTAATTTACAAAAACTTAAAAAGCAGATGCACTGCGCATAGACTGAAAACTTACAACTTTCCGATAGCTAGCGACGACTCAAGCTTGGGTGTTATAATTTTGGCAATGCTAATGGCGAAAAAACCAAAAACATCATTGCGTGTACGCTTGCAGGCGATTGAGCCACATACGAAATACATCACAAGCTCTATTCTATTCTTAGTGCTTTTTGCATTGTTTTTGACTTGGTTTATTGAGTACCGCTATTTTATTAACGATGTGCGACAAACCTGGGATTTTGTATTTGGGAGTTTTCGACCTTTTATTTTTAATGCGCTACTTGTTTTCTTGGTTTTGTTGGCACTTTGGGGTCTAACGGGGCGTCCAGCAATCAGTGCCTGTATTCTATGGATTACTATGACAATTGTTTGTTATATTAATGCGAATAAAATTATTGCGCGGGCGAATCCGCTTTTGCCGGAGGATTTTCAGCTTGCTGGCGCGGGCGGCAGTTTAACCAAGTTTCTCGATCCGCTGTCTATTCTAAGCCTACTGGCAGCCTGTCTGATTGTTGTGATTATTACAACAATATTCTGCAAAAAACTCGAAAAACGTCTTAGCCTTAAAAATCCGTACCACAAAGACCTAGAAAAAAACTTTAATGTGCGCCATATGCTTGCTCTGCGTATTATCGTTTTCTTTTTTGGCGTGATGGCTTTTATGAATGTGACGGAATTCGCACGGCATAATTCTGGCGAACGCTACGAGGATGTCGCTTTCTTGGGTACAACTTTTACAGCCTGGAATCAGACTCGTAACTACAACGAGAATGGTTTCGTCCTGGGCTTTTTATATAATCTCCAAAAACTGGAAGTTGCTCAACCTGACGAATACACCGAGGAGAGTCTAGCTCAAATGTTTGCGGAGTATCGCCAACTTGCAGAACAGAGCAACAAGGCGCGTTTCGACCCAGAAAAAGATGACGTTAGTTTAGTTATAATCCTCAACGAATCGTTCTACGATCCGAGCGTTGAGTGGCAGGGTGAAAGCTTTGAAAAATACTATCCGCACAGTGGTGGCGAAATTTTGCCGAATTTGCGCAAAATCCAGGCTAACTATCCAAGTGGCATTATGTACTCGACGGATTATGGCGGCGGCACAGCAAATATTGAATTTGAGACCCTGACGGGATTATCGAATTATTGGCAAAATACCGTCCCATACACGGCTATTATTCCAAAACTCGATAAGGTTTCTTCGATTGCATCAATATTCAAAGCGCAGGACTATGATACGCTAGCGATTCACCCTTTTAATGGCGGGATGTACAAGCGTAATATCTCTCTCGTCAAGGAGGGCTTTAATAGGCTAATTGCAGAAGACGAGATGGACTATACTGAACATGACGGCAACTCGGAATATATTAACGACCGCTCAGCCTACCAACAGACTCTTGATGCCCTTAAAGGAACCGACGATAACCAAGTTATTATGCTCATTACGATGCAAAATCATACGCCGTACCACGAAGATAATTACGAAGAGACGCAGTTTGCGATTACTGACGAAGAGATCGATGAGGATCATCGCAAACAAATCGCGACCTACTATCAGAGTCTACATAATTCCGATGCTTACCTCGGAGAGTTTATGAATGGCCTTGAGAAGTTAGATAAAAAAGTGGCGGTGTTGTTCTTTGGCGACCATTCAGCTGGCCTTTTTGACGTCGTGCGCGAAAACGAGAATAAAGAAGTACGAGATCTTTCGCGCCTTACGCCGTATTTTGTCTATACAAACTATGCTGCAGATTTTCAGACCGAACATTTGCCAACTGTAACGCCAAATTGCCTGGTTAATGTCACGCTCAATACCTTGAATTGGCAAAAAAGTTCGCGCTACTACTTCCTGGACGAAGTTTGTGCTACAACTCCAATTCTGTCGCCAAGCTATTATGATGATTCTGAACTTATCGAGTCGGAAACAATCAAGAAATATCGCCTTCTGATTTACGACGCCTTAAGTGGCAAGAATAACTGGCAAGAATAGAGAAAGTATTCCCCGTGTGATATAATTTTAACGGGGGATTTTATAAACTTTTGATACACTGATTAAAATCTAGAAAAGAGGAACTATGAATACGCTTTGGGTTGTCATAGCTCTTGTTGTTGGTATCGCGGTGGGCGCGGGTATTTTTGCCATCTATAACAAGAGCAAGGAACGTGGTGGTCAAAACAAGGC